>NZ_JBLYQK010000002.1:0-236742 GCF_048799765.1 Brevundimonas sediminis | reverse complement strand
CGGCCGGCGCCGGCGCCGACGGCGGCACGACCTCCCTCACGGGCTCGGGCGGCGCGTCGGCGCCCCGCTCCAGCGGCAGGCGCAGGGTGAAGGTCGAGCCGGCTCCGACGCGACTTTCAACATCGATCTTTCCGCCCATGCGGGCGACATGGCGCGCCACCAGCGCCAGTCCGAGCCCGGTCCCGGAATGCCGCCGGCCGATCGAGGCGTCCCCCTGTTCGAACGCCTCGAACAGGTCCGGCAGGGCCTCGGGGGGAATGCCGATGCCGGTATCGGTCACGCGGATGACGACGCCGCCCGAATGGGAATCGAGACGCACCGTCACGCCGCCGGCCTCGGTGAACTTCACCGCATTGGCGATGAGCGGGTGCAGGGTCTGGCGCAGGGCGCGGCGGTCACAGATGAAACGGGCGCCGCGCGGCAGCCGGTCCTCGACGATCAGCGTCAGCCCCCGGGTGTCGGCGGCCCCGCGGCTGGGCGTGGACGCCTCGCGCGCCACTGCGGCCAGGTCCAGCGGCTCGGGGGACAGGGCGTCGTCGCCATGGGCGAAGTCCAGAATGTCCTCGACAAGGATGAGCAGCCCCGCGCCGGCCTCGCGGATGCGCCGCACATGGCCCCGGGCCTCGGGTTGCAGGTCGGTGCGCGCCGCCAGCAGATCGGCGAACCCCGCCACGCCGTTCAGCGGCGTGCGCATCTCATGGCTCATCATCGCCAGGAACCGCGACCGGGCGGCGGACGCCGCTTCCGCGCGGCGGCGGGCGTCCTGGGCCGCGAGCGTGCGGGCCCGAAGCCGCGCCTCCAGACGCCGGCGCTCGCTCATCATGGTCGACAGCGGCAGGACCGTCGCCACCATGGCCAGCATGTAGACATTATAAATGCCGAGCCGCCGAACGGTCAGCGGGACCGCCTCCAGCCCCTCGATCGGCGACGGCTGGAACAGGTGGATCGGACCATGGCCGGTCAGGGTCGCGGTTCCGGTGATCGCCGCCTGGACCAGCAGGGCGGTTCCGGCGAGGGTCCGGGACAGGCGCAGGGCGATGGCCACCATGGGCAGGAAGGCCAGGAAGGTCAGCGGCGCCTGATCCTGCCGGAAGACCAGCGTCGTGACGGCGATCATGGTCGCCATCAGGGCGATCGCCTCGGGCCGCGACGCATAGGCCTCGCCCCGGAACCGGTGGATCCGCGCGAACAGCAGCAACACCGGCGTGACCAGCAGCAGGCCCATCAGTTCGACACTGGCGAGCGACTGGAAGGTGAACAGCAGCAGGGAGGTCGGCGGCCTGCGGATGCCCCACAGGATCGTCACCCCGACCGCGGCCACAACGGCCACCGAGGTCGCCGAGATGATGGCGAACCGCATCAACCGGCGGGGACGACGCATGTCGAGGGCGGCCCCGCAGTAACGGCGGGCCTGAACCGCCACCAGCCAGGCCAGGGCCATGTTCATCAGGGCGTTGACCCACAGCAGGATGCCCGGGTCACCGCGCAGGGTGTTGGAGAACAGGTTGATGGCGAAGCAGGCGGCGATGACCGAGACGGCCGGTCGACGCTGCAACTGCAGCAGCGCCGCCACCATGATGCCGTTGGAGAGCCAGACGGTTACAGCCCCGAACGTCGCGGTGCTCCAGTGGCCGATCAGTTGCGAGGCGGCGAACAGGGCGACATAGGCCCAGGGCGGCGGACCGGCGACGCGGCCCGCTTCATGCCTGAACAGACGCCATCGACCGTGCAACCGGAGGCCTCCCGTCTCCATCCCCGTGATCGTTACGGTTACGGTCGATCCGTAAACAAACTGAGTTGTGGCCGGATGAGGGATTTCACCTAACGCCGATGTCGGCCGTCCGACACAGGCGGAGCCGGCGTCGACCTACGACGGCGGTCAGGCGGGGCGGCGTTCAGGCCGGACGCGCCGGTTCATCCTGCAACGGCGCGTGATGCACGATCTGACGGCGCTCGACGGCGTAGGCGACCAGCCACAGGGCCATGGCCCAGGCGGCGCCGGCGCACCAGCCGGCGATGACGTCCGACGCCCAGTGGGCCCCGAGATAGACCCGGGTCGCCCCGATCAGCACCGCGACCAGCACCCCGCAGCCGAGGACGAACGCCTTCAGCCGCTTCTTCGGAAAGGCCCGGGTCAGCATGACGCCGAGCGTCAGGTAGAAGACGGTCGACAGCAGGGCGTGGCCGGACGGGAAACTGGCGTTGATGGTCTCGACCGCCTGGTAGGCCGCCGGGGGCCGCTCGCGTTCGAACAGGGCCTTCAACCCCTCACTGAGGATCACGCCGCCGACCAGCCCGACCACCAGCAGCAGGGCCGAGAGCCGCTTGCGCTGGATCAGCAGGAAGCTGAAGGCGATCACGGCGAACAGCGTCAGCACCGAGATCCCGCCCAGCGAGGTCAGGTCGGCCATGGCCTCATGCAGCCACCAGGGGCCGCGCGGCTCGCCCGGCAGGGGCTGAAGCCAGTGCAGGATCTGGAGATCGAATCTCTGGCCGTCGCCTTCGGTCATGTCGTCGGCCACCTCGACGAAGGTCATCACCCCCAGGGCGATCACCAGCAGCGCGCTCAGGGCGGCGATTTCAGTGCGGGCGATGCGCAGCGCGCGGCGCCAGAAGACGACGTGTTGTTCCCCGGTCATGGCCAAGCTAACGGTCCCGTCTGTGGGACGTTCCCCTCACGCGTTCGTGATCGAATATGGCGGGACCGTGTCATGCCCGCGTCGCGGCCAATCCACAGGCTAATCCCCCGCTGATCGCTCGATTCGCCCAGAAAGTGATCGTCAAGCCCGTTGACGGTTGGTTAGCCATCTGGCTCCCATATGTTGGCTCGGGGAGCGCTTCACCCACTAGGTCTTGTGGTTGGGTCGCTGGGATACCTCATAGATTTTTTGTTCAGGGCGGCGATCGATATGGCTGGCGGCGAAGCGTTGAAGACGGTGGAATTCCAGACGGTTGCAGGCGCCGAGGGCGAAGCTCGCCCCCACCTGTCGCTCGTTCCCTCGATCCAGATCGACCGTTCGCGGGATGATCTGCTCACGGACTTCGGCAAGAAGACCCTTGAGGACCGCTACCTGCTGCCCGGCGAAAGCTACCAGGACATGTTCGCCCGCGTGGCGACCGCCTTCTCGGACGACGCCGACCACGCCCAGCGCGTCTACGACTACATGTCGAAGCTGTGGTTCATGCCGGCGACCCCGGTGCTGTCGAACGGCGGCGCCGATCGCGGCCTGCCGATCAGCTGCTTCCTGAACGCGGTCGGCGACTCGCTGGACGGCATCCAGAACGTCTGGAACGAGAACGTCGCCCTGGCCTCGAACGGCGGCGGCATCGGCACCTACTGGGGCGGCGTCCGCTCCATCGGCGAGAAGGTCAAGGGCGCCGGCCAGACCTCGGGCATCATCCCCTTCATCCGCGTGATGGACTCGCTCACCCTGGCGATCTCGCAGGGCTCGCTGCGTCGCGGCTCGGCCGCCGTCTACCTGGACATCCATCACCCGGAGATCGAGGAGTTCCTCGAAATCCGCAAACCGTCGGGCGACTTCAACCGCAAGTCCCTGAACCTGCACCACGGCATCTCGATCACCGACGCCTTCATGGAAGCGGTGCGCGACGGCAAGACCTTCGACCTGCTCTCGCCCAAGAACGGGGAGGTCATGAAGACCGTGGACGCCCGGAACCTGTGGCAGAAGATCCTCGAGATCCGCATGCAGACCGGCGAGCCCTACCTGATCTTCTCCGACACGGTGAACCGCCAGCTGGCGCCGCACCAGAAGGAGCTGGGCCTGAAGGTCAAGCAGTCGAACCTGTGCGCCGAGATCATGCTGCACACCGGCCGCGACCATCTGGGCGTCGACCGCACCGCGGTCTGCTGCCTGTCGTCGGTCAACGCCGAGACCTTCCTGGAATGGCGCGAGGAGCCGAAATTCATCGAGGACGTGATGCGCTTCCTCGACAATGTCCTGGAAGACTTCATCCGCCGCGCCCCGCCCGCCATGGCCGCCGCCGTCTACTCGGCCAAGCGCGAACGCTCGGTCGGCCTTGGCCTGATGGGCTTCCACTCCTTCCTGCAGTCGCAGGGCGTCGCCTTCGAAAGCGCGATGGCCAAGTCCTGGAACATGCGCCTGTTCAAGCACCTGCGTCGCGAGGCCGACAAGGCCAGCCGCCTGCTGGCCGAGGAAAAGGGGCCGTGCGAGGACGCCGCCGAGCTGGGCGTCATGGAGCGTTTCAGCCACAAGATGGCCATCGCCCCCACCGCCTCGATCTCGATCATCTGCGGCGGCACCTCGGCGGGCATCGAGCCGATCCCGGCGAACATCTACACCCACAAGACCCTGTCGGGCTCGTTCGCGGTGAAGAACCCCTATCTGAAGAAGCTGCTGGGCGAGAAGGGCATCGACACCGAAGCCGTCTGGAACTCGATCCTCGAGCACGAGGGCTCGGTGCAGCACCTCGACCAGCTCAACGAGGAAGAGAAGGGCGTCTTCAAGACCGCCTTCGAGCTGGACCAGCGCTGGGTCGTCGAGCTGTCGGCCGACCGCGCCCCGGAAATCTGCCAGGCCCAGTCGATCAACCTCTTCATCCCGGGCGACGTCGACAAGTGGGACCTCCACATGCTGCACTGGCGCGCCTGGGAGACGGGCGTGAAGTCGCTCTACTACCTGCGTTCCAAGTCGGTGCAGCGCGCCGCCTTCGCCGGCTCGGAGGACAAGGCCGAGGCCGAGGTCGATCCGAACCAGCCGGATCTCTTCTCGGCGGCCCGCACCGACTACGACGAGTGCCTGGCCTGCCAGTAAGGCCGCCGGTCACCGGACATCGAAAGAAAGGGGCGAGGGCCGCGGCCTTCGCCCCTTTTGCTTGCGCGGTCCCGGCCTGAAGCTTGGCCATACGGAACTCTCGTCCGGCCCCAGCCGTAAATCGGGCCAGGAAGTGTCGTGAAAATGTCTGTTGGCGGGACGGCCCGGTTGGTGCAGGGTTGAATCCGTTAACGGACTGAGGGGACCGTTGATGCGTTGTACGGCGATCTTGGCCGGAGTTCTGATGTTCGGGTCCTGCGCGGCTTCGGCCGTCGCGGGCGAAGCGCGTTCAGGCCAGGTCGCCCTCCCCGATCCATGGGCCGTCAGCCGCGATCGGCCGACCACCGTCTCCGACCTCCTGACCCGCACCAATCGCGATCTTCGCTTCGCCGAAGCCCGCAACTTCGCCGACACTCCCGACGCGGACGCCTATGATCCGCAGGATCGCGCCAACGCCTGGGCGGTCAGCAACCGCGACGTCTGGTTCGAGGACGGGGCGTTCAGCGACCGGCTGCGCCTGCGGACCGAGGGCCGCATCCGCCGGGCGGACGGCGCGCCGGTGCCGCCGGGCCCGATGGACCCCGCCGCCTTCGACACCGAGCATTACGAGGTCAGCTATACCCGCGGCTGGACCGAGACCTTGGGCCGCACCGCGTCGGGTCTGGACGTCACCCTGACCCCGCATGTGGGCGTGGGCGTCGGCAGCCGCGGCGGGCTGACCGAGGCCGGCGCCACCCTGAGGATCGGCCGCGACATCGGCGACGATCTCGAGAACCTCGTCCCCGAGGGCCAGGAGGCCTTCGGCGAGCGCCAGCGCTGGTACATCTATGTGGCCGGCTCCGGTCGGGCGGTCGGCTATAATTTCGCCCGCACCCGCGACGGCGACTACACCCGTTCGGGCGTCAGCCATGACGCCGGCGACTTCATGGGCGACGCCTCGATCGGCGTCGCCATCCGCCGGGGCCCCATCCAGGGCTCGATCGGGCTGGTCTATCGTGAGGTCGAAAGCCGCGGCCTTCGCCTCGACCAGGACATCGACGCAGACGTCGACGAGGGCATGCTCGCCTTCCAGCTGAGCATCAAGCCGGAGTGAGGGATCAGGGATCAGGCGGTCCCGGCCTGGATCCACCGTCCGAGCGCCCCTCGCCCCCCTAGTTCCCGGTTCCTGATCCCTACTGCGTCCGCGCCACGCCCTCGCGGCGGTCGTCGGCGCCGCCGTCCCAGCCCCACTGACCGTCCGCCCCCCGACGCCAGATGCCGCCGTGCAGGCCCGAGTTCTCGCTGGCGTTCGGGCGCAGCACGATGCCGTTGGTCGCCAGTCCCTCCCGCAGGGCCGGACTGAAGCGGTCCGTATCGGCGCCGAACCCGTCGCCCCGCGCCACCAGATTCGGCAGGTCGAAGGCCGACTGGACCGGCAGACCCCAGTCCAGCACCCCGATCAGCGCCTTGGCGTTATAGGCCAGGATCGACGGCCCGCCGGGCGAGCCGAAGGCGCCCACCAGACGGCCCTGCCGATCCAGCACGATGATCGGCGACATCGACGAGCGCGGCCGCTTGCCCGCCGCCACCGCATTGGCCGCCGGCCCGCCGTCGGTCCGGGTCGGCGAGAAGGAGAAGTCGGTCAGCTGGTTGTTCAGGAAGAAGCCGCCCGCCATCCGCCCCGAGCCGAAGATGCTCTCGACCGTGGTGGTCATGCTGACCGCATTTCCCTGCGCATCGACGATGACCATGTGGGTGGTGCCCGAGGGCTCGCGGGTCGCATCCGGCCCCGGCAGGGAGCCGCCGGGCGGGGTCCCCGGCGCGGCAGCGCCGGTCAGGCCGGGGGCCAGCGCCGCGCGCGCCTCGACATAGGCCGGATCCAGCAACCCCTGCACCGGCACGCCGACGAAGGCGGGATCGCCGACATAGCGGTCGCGGTCGGCGTACATCAGACGCTGCAACTGGGCGAAGGCGGTCCAGGCGGCGACACTGGTCGCCCCCTGGTCGATGTCCGGCGTCCGCTCGGCCATGGCCAGCAACTGCAGCACGGCCACGCCGGATGACGGCGGCGGCGGGACGCAGACCACATAGATCCGGTAGGGCCGGCACAGGGCCCCGCGCTCGATCGGCCGATAGGCGGCGATGTCGGCGGCGGTCAGGGCGCCGGGACGCGGTTCCTGCGCCACCGTGTCGGCGATCTCCGTCGCGATGTGACCGCGATAGAAGACCTCCGGTCCCTGCGCCGCGAGTTCGGCGACGGTGCGGGCGTAGGCCGGGTTGTTCAGCACATCGCCGGCGACATAGCGCGTCCCGTCCGGCTTGGTGAAATAGGCCGTGGCCCAGCGACTTTGGGCCTGGGGCGCGGCGCCGGAGATCATGCCGGCCAGACGGGGGCTGACGACGAAGCCGTCGGTCGCCAGACGCCCCGCGTCGCCGAACAGGGCGCTCCACGGCAGACGGCCATGCGCCTGCTGGGCCATGGCCAGCATGGCCACCGCGCCCGGCGCGCCTGTGGACCGTCCGCTGAGCACCGCCGCCCGGAAGTCGAGCGGCCGCCCGTCCTCATGGAACAGGTCCGGCGTGGCGGCGGCCGGGGCGGTCTCGCGCCCGTCATAGCTGGTCACCTCGCCGGAGGCGGCGTCATAGACCATCATGAAGGCGCCGCCGCCCAGACCGGACGACTGCGGCTCCACCAGCCCCAGCACCGCCTGCACGGCGACGGCGGCGTCGACGGCCGAGCCGCCCTCGCGCAGGATCCTGAGCCCCGCCTCGACCGCCAGCGGATTGGCGGCGGCGACGAAAGGCCCGCGCGCCGGCGGCGCCTCGGACCGGGCCGCGATCGCCGGACCTGACGCCGTCGGGATCGCGCCCGTCCCGCCGGTACAGCCGGCCGTCGCCATCCCGAGCAGCGCGGCCGCGGCGGCCAGCGAACGAAGGGGGCGCGGAGGGAGGAAACGCATCACGGACTCGGGGGGGTCTTGCGGGGGAGGGTCGATACCCTGCCGCTTCCGGACGGCCGGCGAAACCCCTGCCCGGCCGATGCCGGGGATTTCCTGCAGAAAAGCGCAACATCGGGTCTTGCCCCCCCGCCGCACGTGGGGTAGAGACCCGCCCTCGCCGAGAGGCATGCGCACCCGTAGCTCAGCTGGATAGAGCATCAGACTACGAATCTGAGGGTCAGGAGTTCGAATCTCTTCGGGTGCGCCACTCTCTCCTTCTTCCGGGATCGGAAGATCGAGCCTTCCCTGAAAATCTGAAGCCGTCGCCCCAACCCCGCGCGCGTCGTGGGGGCAGCGCTCGACCGGCCGCCGCCCTCGGCCGCGCGCCGGTGAGGCTCTCCGCGACACCGGCGCCGCCCCAGTTGTGCGTCATCTCATTTCTCGCAATACGCGCGCGCCCATCGTAGCAAGGGGGACCTGCCCGACGCACAGGGCGCGGCGCCCATCGGCGAGGTGATGTATGCTGGCTGGTCTTCTGGTTACGGCGCTCCTGCTTCAGCAGCCCGCCCCCGCCCCGCCTTCTGCTGACGACGACTGGCTGCGCGACGCCACCATCCGGCGCGTTGACTACGTCATCTTTCACCAGTCGATCGACGACGAGAACGTCGAGCGGGTCTCTCGTCTGCTCCAGCCGGACGACATCCTGGATCTGCAGAGCCAGGGTGGCGCGGTCCGCGCCAGCCTTCACTTCGGAGAGCTGGTGATGGATCGCGGGATCCGGGTTCGGGTGACGGGGGAGTGCGCGTCCGGTTGCTCGCTGGTCTGGGCCGCGGCCCGGGACCGGGTGGATAATGGATTCGTCGGCGCCACCTTCCACGGCACGCCGATCAGCTCGTGGAAGTGGGCCTCGGAAAATCCCGAATATTTCAGCGCCGCTGAGCTCACCCTGATTGAAAATGAGAACGCCGTGTTCCGGGACTTCCTGGCGAAGGCCGGCCTTCAGCCCTGGCTGTTCGAGTGCGCCTATCGCCTGCAGAACATCCGCCAGAACCCGGTCCTGAACCCGGCGCCGGGCCAGCCGCGCTTCAGGCCGGAAGGCGACTACACACGGGTCTGGTTCCCGGCCGGCATCCTCACGCAGGCAGGGGTCCGCGGCCTTGATCGGTATGATCCCCCAAACCCGAGGCAACGCCTATCGATCGAGACGGACAACGGAACCCGCCCGACGCCTCTCCCCGTCTACTGGGCGTCCGACGGCGACTGCGACCCCGACATCGCGGCGGCTGGACAGGGCTCCTGAGGACAGGGAGACGGCTCGCCGGGACCAGTTGATGAGCCTCAACGACCGAAAGACCGCACCGCCCACGCCTACCCGCACACCCTCAACCCGCGGACCCGGATCGGCGACGTCGTGGCCTTCCTCGAACGGGATCGACAGGCCCTGACGGCCTGACCCATGGACCGAGCCGCGCCGAGACCGCATGCTCCGGCGTGATGGTCGAATCGCCCCCCTTCGAGGCCTACGAGTTCTTCGCCGGCGGCGGCATGCTGCGGGCCGGGCTGGGCCACGGCTGGACCTGCACCTTCGCCAACGACATCGACCCGCAGAAGGCCGCCTTCTATCGCGCCAACTGGGGCGGGGAGGAGCTGGCGGTCGGGGACATCGGGGCGATTACGCCCGCCGACCTGCCGGGACAGGCCGACCTGATGTGGGGCTCCTTCCCCTGTCAGGACCTGTCGCTGGCCGGAAACGGCGCGGGGCTGGGCGGCGCCCGGTCGGGCACCTTCCACGCCTTCTGGGGCCTCGCCAGCGGCCTGCTCCGCGAGGGGCGCGGCCCCAGGATCGTGGCCATCGAAAATGTGTGCGGGGCCCTGACCTCACGTGGCGGACGGGATTTCGAGACCCTGTGCCGGACGTGGGATGAGGCCGGCTACGCCTTCGGGGCGCTCGTGATTAGCGCGGACCGGTTCGTGCCCCAATCCCGCCCCCGGCTTTTCGTGGTCGGGGTCCGGGGCGACCTGGAGATCGATCCGGCGCTGCTGGCGAACGGGCCGGAACGACCTTTCCATCCGGACAATCTGAGGCGCGCCGTGGCGCGGCTGCCCGCCGACCTGCGGGAGCGGACGCTGTGGTGGCGACTGCCCGAACCCGAGGCGGCGCCGGCCAGTCTGGCCGAACTGACCGAGACGGACGGCCCACATCTGGAGTGGCACAATCAGGCCCAGACCGCGCGGCTGCTGGAGATGATGTCGCCGGTCAACCGGGCCAAGGTTGAGGCGGCCCGAACCTCGGCGACCCGACAGGTCGGCGCCCTGTTCCGCCGGACCCGCAAGGATGCCGGGGGCCGCAAGGTGCAGCGCGCAGAGGTGCGGTTCGACATGGCGGGTTGCCTGCGGACGCCGGGCGGCGGCTCCAGCCGTCAGACCCTGGTGATCGTCGAGCACGGGCGCGTCCGGTCGCGACTGATGACGGCGCGGGAGACGGCGCGGCTGATGGGCCTGCCGGACCACTACACCCTGCCCGGGTCCTACAGCGCGGCCTGCAAGCTGACCGGAGACGGGGTGGCGGTTCCCGTGGTCCGTCACCTGGCCCGTTCGCTTTTCGAGCCTCTGGCCCGGGCCCCGACGAAGGCCGCGTGCGCGGCCTGACCCGCGCGGCCGCTTGCCAAACGCCGGCGCAGGCGCATCATGGTGAACGGGCTTCCGGGGAGGTGATCGGATGAAATTCGCAGTTATGACCGCAGCCGCTTTGGCGGTGTTCGCAACGCCGGTTCTGGCGGAGGACTGGCATGCCTATTCGAGAACGGGCACGCGGGCCTATCTGGCCGATGTCGACAGCATCGTCACGGTCGAGGGCGGGTTTGTCGCGATCCGCGCCGCGTCCGTCCCGCTGGGCGGTCCGGCGGGCGACCTGACCCACGGCGAGGAAATCTACCAGTTCGACTGCGCCGGCCGGAAGTGGCGGACGGCAGGCGCCACCGACTTCGCCGCCGACGGCAGCCAGGACGGCGACTACCCCGAGGAGGGAGCGGCCTGGGAGCCGTTGAGGCCCGACACCGTGCCCGATTTCCTGAAGCAGATCGCCTGCGACGGCTCTCGCTCCGCCGGAACGACCTACCCCAGCATCCGCGCCTTCGCCGAAGCCGGACGACCGTAGTCGTCCGGTCGCGACGCCTGACGCCGACGCGGCGTCAGGCGTCGACGGCGGCGTCCAGGGCGTTTTCCTGGATGAACTCACGGCGCGGCTCGACCACGTCGCCCATCAGCTTGGCGAACAGATCGTCGGCGTCGTCGGCGTGCTCGACCTTCACCTGAAGAAGGGTGCGGGCGTTCACGTCCAGGGTGGTCTCCCACAGCTGGTCGGGGTTCATCTCGCCCAGACCCTTGTAGCGCTGGATGGCGATGCCCTTCTTGCCGGCGTCGAGGACGGCTTCGAGCAGGTCGAGCGGCCCGCGGATGGTCACCGACTTGTCCTTGCGGCGGAAGACGGCCGGCCGGTCGAACAGACCCTCGAAGGCGGCGGCGCGCTCGGCCAGACGACGGGCGTCCTGGGACCGGATCAGGGTTTCTTCCAGCACGATGCGTTCCGAAACGGCGCGGCGGACGCGCTCGAAGGCGATCGCGCCTTGGGCGCCCGGCCCACCCGACCACGCGCCGTCGCCCTCTTCGGCGAACAGGTTCAGCCGGTCCGCGGCAAGCGCCAGATCGCCGCCGTCATCGGCGAAGACGCCGGCCAGCGCGGCCTGTTCGACCGCGAAGGCCGGAGCCCGCTGCGACAGACGATCCACGCCCGCCTTGAAGGCCTTGGCTTCGCGCACCAGCGCCTGCAGGTCCAGACCGGTGCGGCGCTCGCCCGACGGCAGGTCCAGCTCGGCCTCGGACGAGCCTTCCTCGATCAGATAGGCGTCCATGTCCGCCTGATCCTTGAGGTAGCGCGACTGCTTGCCCTTGGAGACCTTGTACAGCGGCGGCTGGGCGATGAAGACGTGGCCGCGTTCGATCAACTCCGGCATCTGACGGTAGAAGAAGGTCAGCAGCAGGGTGCGGATGTGGGCGCCGTCGACGTCGGCGTCGGCCATCAGGATGATCTTGTGATAGCGCAGCTTGTCGGCGTTGAAATCGTCGCGGCCGATACCCGTGCCGAGGGCCAGGATCAGGGTGCCGATCAGGTCTGAAGACAGCATGCGGTCAAAGCGCGCGCGTTCGACGTTCAGGATCTTGCCGCGCAGGGGCAGGACGGCCTGGTTCTCGCGGTTGCGGGCCTGTTTGGCCGAGCCGCCGGCGGAGTCGCCCTCGACGATGAACAGTTCGGACTTGGCCGGATCGCGTTCCTGACAGTCCGCCAGCTTGCCGGGCAGGGACGAGATCTCCATCGCGGTCTTGCGACGGGTCAGGTCGCGGGCCTTGCGCGCGGCCTCGCGGGCGGCGGCGGCCTCGATGATCTTGGAGACGATCAGCTTGGCCTCGGCCGGATGCTCCTCGAACCAGGTGGCGAGGCCTTCCTGACAGAGGTTTTCGACCGCCGGGCGGACTTCCGACGAGACCAGCTTGTCCTTGGTCTGGGAGCTGAATTTGGGGTCCGGCACCTTGACCGACAGGACGCAGGTCAGGCCTTCGCGGGCGTCCTCGCCCGAGACCGAGACCTTCTCCTTCTTGGCGGCGCCGGCGCTTTCGATATAGCCGCCCATGACCCGGGTCAGGGCCGCGCGGAAGGCCGACAGGTGGGTGCCTCCATCCCGCTGGGGGATGTTGTTGGTGAAGCACAGCATGGTCTCGTGGTAGCTGTCGTTCCACCACAGGGCCAGGTCCAGCTCGATGCCGTCCTTGCGGCCGCGGACGGTGATGACGTCCTTGAGCAGGGGCGATTTGGACTTGTCGAGGTGGCGCACGAAGGCCTCGACCCCGCCCTCATAGTGGAGGATTTCCTCGAACGGCTCGGCGCCGCGATCGTCGCGCAGCTTGATGACCACGCCCGAGTTCAGGAAGGCCAGCTCGCGCAGGCGGTGTTCCAGCGTCCTCAGGTCGAAGTCGATGTGGCTGAAGGTGGTCAGCGAAGGGAAGAAGGTGACCTGGGTGCCGGTCAACAGCTCGCCCTTTTTCGACCCTTCGGTGCGCACCGGAGCGTCGCCGGTGACCTTGAGGCTCTCGGCGGTGTCGCCGCGCTCGAACCGCATCTCGTGGCGTTTGCCGTCGCGGAAGATGACCAGCTTGAGCCAGTCGGACAGGGCGTTCACGACCGAGACGCCGACGCCGTGCAGACCGCCGGAGACCTTGTAGGAATTCTGGTCGAACTTACCGCCCGCGTGCAGCTGGGTCATGATGACCTCGGCCGCCGAGACGCCTTCCTCGGCGTGGATGGCGGTGGGGATGCCCCGCCCATTGTCGGTCACGGTGACCGAACCGTCGGCGTTCAGGATGACCTCGACCAGATCGGCGTGACCGGCGAGAGCCTCGTCGATCGCGTTGTCGACGACTTCATAGACCATGTGGTGCAGGCCGGAGCCGTCGTCGGTGTCGCCGATGTACATGCCGGGGCGTTTGCGGACGGCATCCAGGCCCTTGAGAACCTTGATGGAGTCGGCGCCGTATTCGGCCGGGGCGACAGCGTCGTCGGAGGTCTGATCGGTCATCAAATCGGTCGATAAAGCGGCCCCGCGAAGGGCCCGGAAGACGGCGCGAATCTGTATCGCGCCGGAAGGCTCAGAATATAGGAATTATCCCGGAAATTGCGAGGTTCCGGGGGCGATTGCGCTCACCTCTCCATCGCCCCTTCAAGGCGATGGGAAGGACAGATCGCGCAGCGATCAGGTGGGGGCGGCGCAGGGGGTGAGTGATTGGCCCGCCGACACCGGTGTTCGAGACTCCTCCGGCCCCGACGGAGCCGCCCTCACCTGATCGTCGCTGACGCGCCGATCTGTCCTCTCCACTCGCTTGGGGGCGAATGGAGAGGTGAGGACAGGGCACGCGTCTTCGCCGCTTCGGCCGAAGCGGTGATGGGAAGGGCGCGGGACGCCGGGCCTCGCCCGGGGTTTGATAGATTTACCGTTTCGACGAGATCAGCGTCCCGCGTGGTCGTTTGTACGCGCGCACTCCGGCTGGCGGCCTTGCGTTATGGCCTTGCCGGATCACCGCCGGGAACATTGCTGCTCCCGACGCGGGGCGGACATGACAGGTGCATCAGGGACCGACAGCGGCCCGCAGTCCAACAGCGCGCGGCGAGCAGGCGGACGGGATCCATCCCCGCCCTCAAGGCCCCCTGCACTCTCCCTCGCGCAGGCTTCATCGCTCCACCACAGCCCGCCGTCGTCGAGCAGCGTGGATCCGACGCCCTCCCCATCGACGGGATGCGGGAAGTATGGGGCGGGCGGAAGGGCAGCCAGTTTCGTGACGCTGGCGCGGGTATGTTGGTGGGGGAGATCAGGAAGTTGGGCGACGGAGATTGCGCGGGTTCGAGGTGAACTTCTGCGTATTTTTGGAGGACGCACAGGCTTCCTTCTCCCCTTGAGGGAGAAGGTGGGCGGCGGAGCCGCTCGGATGAGGGGGCTGGTTGAGGGTGAACAGTCCAAAGCCAGCCTGAAGCCGGCTTACCCCTCATCCGTCTCGCTCCGCGAGCCACCTTCTCCCTCAAGGGGAGAAGGGATCAGGAAAACCCGCCGTCCGCCACCTTCACGAACTGGGCCCGGCCGGCCAGCGGGGCGAAAAGGTCCGCCTCGGTTCCGGTCATGAAGGCCTGCAGGCCCAGGGCCTCGATCTCGTCGAAGAGGGCGGCGCGACGGGCCGTGTCGAGGTGGGCGGGGGCCTCGTCGAGAAGGAGGACGGGGGCCGCGGCCTGGCCGGACAGGCGGGTGATCTGGGCGAGGATCAGGTTCAGCACCAGCGCCTTCTGCTCGCCGGAAGAGCCCTCGGCGGCGGGGCGGTTCTTCTCGCGGTGCAGGGCGGTCAGGTCGGAACGGTGAGGACCGTAGAGCGAGCGGCCGGCGGCGGCGTCGCGGGCGCGGGAGCGGGCCATGCCCTCCCGGATGGCGGCGGCGATCGCCTCGGGTCCGGCGCCCGAGGCGGCCATGGCCTCGGCCTCGCCGGTCAGGCCGAGATCGGCCTGGGGGAAGGGACGGTCGTTGCGGGCGTCGATGGCCGACTGGAGCACAGTCAGGGCGGCAGAGCGGGCGGCGGCGGCGGCGGCGCCCGCCTCGCCCAGCCGGACCTCGAGCGCATCGAGCCAGAGCGGGTCGGCCGGTCGCCCCTCGGCGCCGTCGGTGAGCAGACGCAACCGCTCACGCAGGGCCTTCTCATAGGTGGAGACGGCGGCGGCGTGGTCGGGCCGGTCGGCGAAGACCAGGCGGTCGAAGAATTTCA
This sequence comes from Brevundimonas sediminis, assembly GCF_048799765.1. Taxonomy (NCBI): domain Bacteria; kingdom Pseudomonadati; phylum Pseudomonadota; class Alphaproteobacteria; order Caulobacterales; family Caulobacteraceae; genus Brevundimonas; species Brevundimonas sediminis. Next base: position 221,678 of record NZ_JBLYQK010000002.1, on the reverse strand, counting down.
GCCGGGCGGCGCGGGCGTCGGAGAAGAGCCGGTCCTGCTCGGGCGTGGCCCAGACGGGGCGCAGGTGATCGAGCAGGCGGCCCGGCTGGGCGGTCTCGCCGTCGATGCGGACGATGCGGCGGGCGGCGCCGGGCGTCTGGACGCCGGTGCCCAGCTTCGTCTCGTCGCCATCAGTGGTGAGGACGGCGGCGACGGCCCAGGCGCGACCGCCGGTCTCGCCCGGCTCGCGACGCCCCATCTCGGGGGCGGTGGCGCCGCGCAGGCCCTTGCCCGGCGTGAAGAGGCTGAGCGCCTCCAGCAGATTGGTCTTCCCCGCCCCGTTCGGCCCGTGCAGCACCACCGACCCCGCCGCGATGGGCAGGGTCGCGCTCGCATAGGAGCGGAAGTCGGTGAGGGTAAGGGATGTGATCAAGACTGACGCCAGGCTTCGAGATACGCTTCGAAGGCCAAGGCCATGCCGAAAAAGCCCAGCCCCTTCCTCGAGCCCCTTCGTCCGGTCAGCGGGTCCGCCCTGGTCTCAAGGCTGACGAAGCCGCTCCCATAGCGGATCGTGAAGGTGTCGAAGGCCGCGATGTCCATCCGCCGCACCGCCATCGTTCGCCCCCAAACGGGGCGATAGCGAAGACCTTCGGACGTGAGGTCGATCCGCTTGGGGCGAACAAACCCCGTCGCGTTGAACAGAATGCTTCCCACGGCCAGCCCGAGGAGCGGCAGCGACACCATCCACCCCGGATTTTCGTACGCAGTCGCGATGGTGATCAGAAACGCGCCGATCACCGAGAGAACGAAGTTGACCGCGTAGAGAACCTTCGGCGTCTCTCGGGCCTCGGCAAGGCCACTAGGGCTGATCTGTTCGATCACACCCGCAGCGGCATCAGCACGTACTGGACGCCCGGATCGCCCGGGTCGAGGACGAGGGTCGGGCTGGCCGGGTCGGCGAATTTGAAGGCCGCGGTCTCGCCGGTGATCTGGCCGGCGACGTCCAGCAGGTAACGGGCGTTGAAGCCGATCTCGAACGGTTCGTCGGAGTAGCCGATCTCGACCTCCTCGACGCCCTGACCGGCTTCCATGTTGCGGACGGTCAGGGTGACGCGGTCCAGCTCGAAGGCCAGTTTCACCGAGCGGCTCTTCTCGGCCGAGATGGTGGCGACGCGGTCGACGGCCTTGGAGAACAGGCTGTTGTCGATGTCGGCCTGCTTGTCGTTCCCCTTGGGGATGACGCGCATGTAGTCCGGGAAGGCGCCGTCGATGACCTTGGAAGTCAGGGAGGCCTCGCCGAACTCGAAACGGATCTTCTGGGGGCTGACCATGACCTCGACCGCGCCGGCGCCGTCATCCAGCAGGCGGCGGACCTGATCGACGGTCTTGCGCGGGACGATGACGCCCGGGCCGCCGGCGGCGCCCTCGGGAGCCGGGGTCTCGGCCAGGGCCAGACGGTGGCCGTCGGTGGCCACGGCGCGCAGCAGCGGAATGCCGCCCTCGGCGACCGTGTGCAGGTACAGGCCGTTCAGATAGTAGCGGGTCTCTTCGGTCGAGACGGCGAAGCGGGTCTTGTCGATCAGCCGGGCCAGGTCTTCCTTGGCCAGGGTGAAGCGGGCGCCCGTGGTCTCGGTCGACATGACCGGGAAGTCGCCGGCCGGCAGGACCGGCAGGTTGAACTTCGACCGGCCGGCCTGGACCAGCAGGCGGGGGTCGTCGCCCGACCAGGACAGGGACACCTCGGCGCCGTCCGGCAGCTTGCGGACGATTTCGTACAGGGTGTGGGCCGGGGCGGTGATCTGGCCCTCGACGTTCACGGTGGCGTCGGCCTCGTCGACCATCTCCATGTCGAGATCGGTGGCGGCGAAGCTCAGCTTGTCGCGGCCCGCCGACAGCAGGACGTTGGAGAGGATCGGAATGGTGTTGCGACGCTCGACGACGCTCTGGACGTGCCCGAGGGCCTTCAGAAGCGCGGAACGTTCGATGGTCAGTTGCATGTCGTCTCGCCCCACGGCGACTCACCGAGAGCCGCCGGTAAACTATGGGGTACGGACACTAGCGGATTAGCCGGGCGGAGCAACGGGGGCCAGCAGCCGGGCGGAAAGTGATTAGTGGATAGTGATTAGTGGATGGCCGGGATAACCGCCGGCGGATGCCAGATCAGGCTCCGGCGCGCGCCACCGCGATCCACTAACCACCAATCACCAACCACGCGCCGAAGGCGCTCAACCGCGCAGCTTGCGGGTCAGGGCCTCGACGTCGCGGGCGATCTGTTCGTCCTGGGCGATCAGCTCTTCAATCTTGCGGACGCCGTGCAGGACCGTGGTGTGGTCCCGCCCGCCGAAGCGACGACCGATGTCCGGATAGGAGCGGGTCGTGTGCTGCTTGCACAGATACATGGCGATCTGGCGCGGGCGGGCGACCGAACGGGTGCGGCGCTCCGACAGCAGGTCGGCCTGCTTGAGGGTGAAGTGATCGGCGACGGTCTTCTGGATCTCGTCGACGGTGATGCGGCGCTCCGGGCCGCCGCGCAGGGCCGAGCCGAGCAGGCCTTGCGCCTCATCGACGGTCAGGGCCGACAGGCGGGTGGCGGCGACGGCGGCCAGGGTGTTCACGGCGCCTTCCAGCTCACGCATCGAGCCGGGGGTGCGATCGACCAGATGCTCGAGCACGTCGGGACGGACCTCGCCCGAGACGACGCCCAGCTTCGACAGGGCCTCGATGCGGTTGCGGGCCACGGCCAGCTTGAGCGAACGATCCGCCGGCTCGACCGGGCAGGTCAGGCCCGAGGCCAGATAGCTGCGCAGGCGCGGCTCGACCTCGGTCAGGGCCATCGGCGGCTTGTCGGCCGAGAGGATGATCTTCTTGCCGTCCTCGATCAGGGCGGTCAGCGTGGACAGCAGCTCTTCCTGGGTCGAGGCCTTGCCGCCGACGAACTGGACGTCGTCGATCAGCAGCATGTCGGCCGAGCGCAGGCTGTCCTTGAAGGCGGCGGTCGAGCGGTCCTGCATGGCGCGCACGAAGGTCGACAGGAAGCGTTCGGCGGTCAGGTAGACCACCCTGGCGTCCGGACGCAGGCGCTGGGCCTCCCAGGCGATGGCGTTCAGCAGGTGGGTCTTGCCGTAGCCGTAGGGGCCGCAGAAGAAGATGGGGTTGAAGTGGCCGTCGGCCCAGGCGGCGGCCTGACGGGCGATGGCCAGGGCGAAGGCGTTGCCCTGTCCTTCCACGAAGCTGTCGAAGGTGAGGCGGTCCTGCAGACCGGCGGCGCGCACGGCGCGGGCGCCGTCGGCCACCGGGGCGACCGTGGCCATCGGCATCGAGGCGTTGGGCATGGCCACGACATTGCCCGACATGCCGGCGATCGGGGCCGGGGGCGCGGCGCGGCCGGCGGCGACCTGGGAGGCCGGGGCGACCGAGCCCATCTCGGCGCGGCAGCGGACATCCAGACGACGGGCCTGCGGGTCGAGGCCGAGCCACAGCTCGTTCATGCGGCGCAGGGCGTTCTTGCGCACCCAGTCACGGGCATAGGCGGTCGGGGTGACGAGGATCAGCTGACCCGAACCGTCCACGCGCACGGCGGACGGCGCGATATAGGAGCTGAACGCCCCCTCGCCGATCTCACCGCGCAGCCGTCCGGCCGCCTCGGTCCAGATACGATCCGGATCCGTCATCCCCGCCATCATTGCGCTCCCCATCATCGGTCAGCCACCCGCCGCAAAAATCCATCACGCGACGCCCTTCTGAACCGGCTGATGCAGGGACGACTTCTCCGGCCCGGTGCAGCGGTGTCGCCGCCCGGATGGGGTCGTTCTCTCGATCAGACGGCTCACGCCGGTGCAGAACAGGGTTCCGCGCCGTCTTCATCCGTGTGGGGATGGAAGTGCGTCAGCCCCTTGAACTTACGCCCGGCGAAGGGCGGGTCAACGCTGATTCGAGACTCATTTTGCAGTTAAAATTGTTGACTCCGGCAAGTGCCGTCACAGCCTTGGGAAATCCGGATTTCGCCACAGAGGCGAGCGCCGTTCGGCGTGAAACCGGTTACCGGCGCACGCGCAAACGGCGAGGGAGCTTGCGCGCCCTCGCCGTTGAAATCGCTGATATTTACCATGACAGGCCCGTAAAAGGCCGTCCGGCGCCCGAAAATCAGGCGGCGGTCATCTTCTTCAGCTGCGCGGCCAGGCGCGAGACCTTGCGCGAGCCGGTGTTCTTGTGAACGACGCCCTTCGACACGGCGCGCATCAGCTCCGATTGAGCCTCGACGAAGGCGGTCTTCGCGGCGCCGGCGTCGCCACCGGTGACCGCTTCCTGGAACTTGCGCAGGAAGGTGCGGACGCGGGTGCGGCGCGCCTTGTTCACTTCGGTGCGGGCAGCGATCTTGCGGATCGCTTTCTTGGCGCCGGGATTGTTGGCCATCAGTCAAACCTTCGAACGGAAAACGCCGCGGAGCTCACGTCCACGGCGTGCGGAAATCTCAAGAGCGCGCGGCTATAGCGGAAAGGGTCGGCCCGGGCAAGCGGGACTCTGACTCGTTTTGCGGGAGACCTCATCCCCGCCGCCAGCGTTGCAGGTGGTCCAGCACATCGGCGACCAGCTGGTCGCGGGTGAAGCCGGTGACGTCGCGGGCGCGACCGGCGTCGTCCGAACGCGCGGACAGCCGCCACTCCATCACCCGACGTCCCTCGGGCGCATCGGCGGCGGTCAGGGCCGGGCGCGGACGACGAACGGCGCCCAGCCGATAGTGGAAGGCCCGCCCCCCGGCCACATCGACCGTCAGCGAGACGCCGTCCCCGTCGACCGCGACATCGGCGGCCAGCCCCTCGACGAGTAGGCCGTCCCGAACGCCCCCGAGCGCCGGAACGCCGGCGCGGGCCAGCTGGCGGTCGATCTCCTTGCGCGAGGCGGGCGAGAAGATGCGCTTGAGCTGCTCCGGCAGGGGCGGCGCCTCGGTCTCCAGGGTCCGCCCCGCCACATCGGCGTTCATCTGGCGCACCAGCCCGATCGCGATCAGGATCATGATGACGGTGAATGGCAGGGCCGCCACGAGCGTGGCCGCCTGCAGGGCGCCCAGACCGCCCGCCAGCAGCAGCAGGGCCGCCACCAGTCCCAGCAGCAGACACCAGTAGAGGCGCTGCCATTTCGGCGTCTCGTCCGCCCCGCCGGAGGCGATGGTGTCGATGACCAGGGCTCCGGAATCGGCCGAGGTGACGAAGAAGACCGCCACCAGCATGATCGCCAGGGTGGAGGTGACGGCGGCCCCGGGCAGCTGTTCCAGGAAGTGGAACAGGGCGGTCGACAGATCGGCCGTCACCGCCTGCGAAATGGCCCCGGCCGCCGCCCCCATGTCGAGGCTGATGGCGGTATTCCCGAAGACCGTCATCCAGAGGAAGGTGAAGCCCGCCGGCACCAGCAGGACGTTCAGGATGAACTCCCGCACCGTCCGCCCGCGCGAGATGCGGGCGATGAACATGCCGACGAAGGGCGACCAGGCGATCCACCAGGCCCAGTAGAACAGGGTCCAGTCCGCCATCCACGCCCGCGGCTCGTAGGCGTACAGGGTGAAGGTGCGCTCGAAGAAATGGTCGAGGTAGAAGCCGAAATTCTGGACCAGGGCCTTGAACAGGAAGCCGGTCGGCCCGACCGCCAGCACGAAGATCATCAGCAGGACGGCCAGGGTCAGGTTCAGCTCGGACAGGCGGCGGACCCCCTTGCCCACCCCGCTGAGCACCGACAGGGTCGCCGCCGCCATGACCACGGCGATCAGACCGACCTGCACCCAGGCGGTGTTGGGAATGCCCAGCAGATAGGACAGGCCGCTGTTCATCTGGGACACGCCGAAGCCCAGCGACGTCGCGATGCCGAAGGCCGTGCCCCAGATGGCGAAGATGTCGACCGCATCGCCCAGCGGCCCGTTCACCCGCCGCCCCAGCAGGGGCGACAGCCCCGACCGCAGGGTCAGGGGCAGGCCCTTGCGGTGGGCGAAGAAGGCCAGGCTGAGCCCGACCAGGGCGTAGATGGCCCAGGCGTGGACGCCGTAATGGAAGAAGGTGATGCCCATGGCCTCGCGGGCGGCGGCGAAGGTGCCGCCCTGTTCGGCGGGCGGGCTGATGAAATGCTGGATCGGCTCGGCGACCCCGAAATACATCAGGCCGATGCCCATGCCGGCGGCGAACAGCATGGCCAGCCAGGACAGGTAGGGAAAATCGGGCTCGGCGTCGTCGGGCCCCAGCCTCAGCCGCCCGGTCGGCCCCAGGGCCAGCACCAGCACCAGGCCGACGAAGCCGGCGACGGCGGCGATATAGAACCAGCCGAAGGTTTCGATCACCCAGGATTGGGCGGCCTGGAAGATCCGGTCCGAGGTGCCCGGGGCGATCAGGGCGAGAAGGAGGAGCAGCCCGATAATCAGGCTCGCCCCCCAGAAGACGCGGGGGTTCATCTTGGCTTTGAGCATGGAGCTCAAGCGTCGCCGTTGCGGGAGGGTTCCCGGGGGCGGGTGAAAAGAGGATGGGGGACCGTCAGAAGTCGGCGAAAGCCGCCTCGTTGACGGTCACCTCCTCGACCATCCTGACGGTCACGCCCAGCCCGCGATCCTTGAGCAGGTCGCACAGGGCGTCGCCGTCGACCAGATCGATGGCCGGCGCGCCGTCCCGGGTCGCCTCGCGCCGGGCGTCAGCCGTGAAGGTCCCCGTCGTGATGATCAGCCCCTTGTCCGTCCGCCCAACCATGGCGCCCCGGAAGTCCCGCACCGCCCCTGCCCCCACCGAGCCCGAGTAGCGCTTGCACTGGAACAGGACGTGGAAGGACAGCAGATTGACGCGCAGCACGCCGGTGCCGTCGATGCCGCTGTCGCCAGACTTGCCGGTCACCTCGACCTTGATGAAGCCAAACTCGCGCAGGAGGCGCTGGCAGAGGCGTTCGAAGGCGGCGGGGTCGAGCGCAAGCAGGAGGGCCATGAGCTGGTCCTTCCATTCGCCGGACGCGTCTCCCCCGCAACGCTCCCGGGCTCCGGCGCCTGGTCCCGGGCCTCGCGGACCTTTCGGCTGTAGCTGCCTGAACCTGCCGGATCGTCTCGGCGAACTCGGGCGGGGTAACGACCGCGCCTGCGGGCGTCAGGGTCCAGACGCCGCGCTGGCTGTTGTCGACCACGCCCGCCAGCTTGAGCCAGCTGCGGGCGAAGCCCAGCCGCCGGGCCACGGCCAGCTCACTGAACTTGCCCACCCGGACGGCGAGCACCTCCTCGCTGAGACCCATGTGCTGGGCCACGTCCTCCAGCATCTAGGCATTGCTCATCGACCGGCCATGCGCCTTCAGCCGCTCGATCATCGGCCACATGAAGGCTTCTGGGGGGGGGGGGGGGGGAGGTCGGTGATGGTGGCCATGATCTACCCTTCCGTTACGACGCGCACTTCTCGGCGAAGGTCCCGTCCGGACGCGGGACGCCAACCTCAAGCACGAGCAGAGCGAGTTCGCGTTAGCTGGTTATCGGCAACTCGATCTGCTTCATGATCCGGTCCGTTTCGAGCAGGACCTTGATGATCTTCTGATAGTGGCCGGTGTCGTCCCAAGACAGTGCCCGACCGCGTCGGTCCTTAAGCCACTTCTGGGCGGGCTGATATCCGCCGATCAAAAACCTCCATGAGATCTCAGGCACGGCGTCGAAATACTGCTCCGGGTTGATGTATACCCTGCCACCCTCGAACTTGGGATAGCCCGCCGCGACGACGTCGTCGCCATCGCCATGATAGGGATAGGGCGTCTCTCCGATGGCGGGCGTCTCCATAAGGTGGAGGCGGCGCAGTTGCTCGCCCTTATCGCTGACGTGGCGGAATACGTCCGGCGACGGCGGATAGGGGATGCGCGGGAAGTCGATCTTGAGGAACTCGGCATAGGTCGCGCGATAGTCTGGCGAGTGCAGCACGCCATAGATGTAGTCAAACACCTTGACCTCGCTGGGCCGAGCGTCGCCCGTCGCGGCGCGGAAGTCGTCGTCCGGCCCCGCCTGATCAGAGGGGTCTATTCCAGCGCCCGTGCAGATGGCGGTGTAGAGCTTGGGCTCGAGGTTGATACGGCGTTGCTCAAACGTCCCCTGCCGCGCGTCGCGCGTGGGATAGACATATAGCGGGATGGCATAATCTTGGCCTTTGTTGCCGAGATAGAAGGTGCCGTGGCACGCGATCTCATCGGTTACCAAGGCATAGGAATAGTCGTCGGTCACCGTCTGCCGCATTGTCATCAGTGACATATTGTCATGGTCGATAAGGTGACTGGTCAAGGCCAGCCTCGCATCGCCGCGCGGAATGATGCGGTTAACCGCCTCGACAGGATAATAAGTATAACGACGATCAAATACTCGATAATTGACGGGTCGAATGGCGTCAGGCCGGAACGGGACGAAGTTCGCGCGCTGTTGCTCGATGCGCCAGTCTTTGGTCTCCTCGATGCCATACTTAGACAACAGGGCCGAGCCATCCAGCGTCGCCATGTCCGCCACCATCCTCCGCACAGATTCCGTCTCGAAATGCCGCTTCACCAGTAGCGGGTCCTTACGGAATTTGACGCCCGACGATTTGAGAATCGAGGCATCGCCGAGCGAAAAGCTGTGTCGCGCGTACTGCTTGATCCGCTTCGACAGCGGGCGGAAGAAATTAAATGGAAGGGGATGGACCTCGACGCGGCCCTCGTCGCGATCAATTGTCCTCAGGAACAGCTCTTCGCCCTTTTGCGCGCGCGTACCCCAGAGCTCGTTATAAGTGACGGTAGCATCGGCAACGCTGTCGCTAGTCTTCACCGCCAAGATGACCGAAACGCCGACTTGGATGTCGAATACGTTCTCGTTTCCACGCCCCTCCGGCGCTCGCTCTTCCCTCAGTGCGCTGCCATGCAGGTCGAGTATGTGGATATGATCAAACGCTTTCAGCATGTCATGGCGCATAGCGCGATGGATTATGCCGTCAATATAGCTGTGATTGGTGATAAACCCCACGACGCCATATGAATTATTTTCAATGAAATATTGCGCTAGCCTCATGAATTTAACGTAATCGTCCGATAGTGGTTGGACATTTTGCTCATTAAGATCACGTTTGTACTGCGCAGTAAGGCTATTTATCCACTGACCGTGGTTGGAAGAACTAACAGAATACGGTGGATTTCCAATTACGCACATTATTGGTGCTTGGCGCTTCACTTCACTCGCCCCGCGCGCTTCCTCTGCCAGCGGCGGGAAGAAGAGATCGCGGACCTCGCGTTCGGCCGGCTCAAGAGAATTAGTGAGCCAGACCGATAGACGTGGCGGCTTGGCGCTGGGTCTATAGCCGCTCTCGGTCAGCTGCATGTCCAGCTTCAGGTGGCACATGGCGTAGCTGGCCATTAGCAGTTCGAATCCGTGCAGACGGGGCAGCAAATCCTGTTCGACATAGCCGGACCATTTACCCGGCGCGCGCTTCTTAACTCGGTCGGAAATCAGCTGAACCGCCTTGGCTAGGAAGGTGCCGGTGCCGGTGGCGGGGTCCAGGACCTGAACCTTATGGACCTCGCGCTTCTCGGTGACCGGCTTGCCTTTCTTGTCGTTCTGGCCGGTGTCCCAATCAATCATCACCTTGGACGTGTCGGCTAGGCCGTCGGCCAAGCCGAACTCTGTTTTCAGCACGTCATCCACCGCGCGGACGATAAAGTCGACAACCGGCTCGGGCGTGTACCAAACGCCACGGCTCTTGCGCTTCTTCGGGTTATAGGCGGCCAAGAAGTCTTCGTAGAAGTGAATGAAGGGGTCGTTGCGAGCCGTGAATTTGCCGAAGTCGCGGAAGAGGGACTGCGGGTCACTGGCGCGCATGACCTGAACCAGATCATCGACGATGTAGGTCAGGCGTTTGGGTAAGCCCGGACCGGCGACGTATTCGAACAGGCCCTTGAGGAAGGGGTTTGAGGCGGGCAGTTTCTCAAGCGCCTCCTGACGACTGAAGGTGGTCAGGTCGTCGTCGTGGAAACGGGCCGCGAACATGCCGTAGGTAATCGTTTCGGCGTAGATGTCGGCGAACTCGTCAGGCTCCAGCGCAGGCAGGAGGTTGGCCTTGAAGCTCTTGAACTGTCCGCCGAGGCCGGAGCGGTATTCGGGATCTTCGGCCAGCGCGATGCCAATCTCGTCCTTGATGATCGCCGCCTTGGCCGCCATGATTTCAGCCAGCCTGGCGGCGGATCGGATACTGATCGGCTTCTGCTCGGCAAACAGCCGAAGGTGCCGCTCCAGCTCTTCAAACTTCTCCGGATTGGGCTGGAAGCCCATGAGGAAGTCGGCGATTGAGACAAAGTGGATCGGCTCTCCGTCGCGGATGAACTCGAAGTCCACGCCGTTGGTGTAGAGCAGGTTCGGATAGGCCTTCTCGTACCGCTTGCGCTGTTCGATCGAGTAGCCTTTGAGCTTGATGACGTCCTTGTCGATGTCCTTGGCTTCGGCCCAGCCGATGGGCACACCGTCGCGCTGGAACATGAAGTCGGGCATGCCGCCTTCCGACTGTTTAGGCTCATTGATGACCGTCAGCGCCGGATCGATGCTCTGGAAAAGCTCATTGAGCGCAGGGCGGTAGCTATGCTCGGTGGCTTGGCCGCTTTGATACTGCGCCTGCACCTTCGCCAAATACTGATCTATCTGCATTTCTTCCGCCCCCACGAGCTGAGCACACATTAGCACGCAGCTAACGCCACTTGGCTTAGTTCGCCCGGACGTTGCAAGCGGGGTCTGCGGGTTTGCGCCTGGGGCCGGCGCCCCTCCACCCCGCGGCGCCCTGCGGGCGTCGCGCGGTCCCCTCCCCGTCGCGGGGCGACGGGGAGGAGACGGGGCGCGCTTACTGGCCCGTGAAGCTCGGCTTCCGCTTTTCGACGAAGGCGGCCATGCCTTCCTTCTGGTCGTCGAAGGCGAAGAGGGAGTGGAACAGGCGGCGTTCGAACTGGACGCCCTGGGTCAGGGTCGTTTCCAGCGCGGCGTTGACCATTTCCTTGTTGGCCATGACGGCCAGCGGGCTCTGGCTCGCGATCTTCGCGGCGATCTTGCGGGCCTCGGTCAGGAGGTCGTCGTGGGGGAAGACGCGGCTGGCGAGGCCGGCGCGCTCGGCCTCGGCGGCGTCCATCATGCGGGCGGTCAGGACCATGTCCATCGCCTTGGACTTGCCGACCAGGCGGGTCAGGCGCTGGGAGCCGCCGATGCCGGGGGCGACGCCGAGGTTGATCTCGGGCTGGCCGAATTTGGCCTTGTCGCTGGCGATGATGAAGTCGCACAGCATGGCCAGCTCGCAGCCGCCGCCCAGGGCGAAACCGTTGACCGCGGCGATGATCGGCTTGCGGAAGCGGGTGACGCGGTCGTGGCCCAGGGCGAAGAAATTGCCCTTGTACATCTGGGCGTAGGACTGGTCCGCCATCTCCTTGATGTCGGCGCCGGCGGCGAAGGCCTTGTCGCCCGAGCCGGTCAGGATCAGGCAGCGGACGCTGTCGTCATGCTCGACCGCATCGAGGACGTCGGCCAGGTCCTTGAACAGGGCCGAGTTGAGGGCGTTCAGCGCCTCGGGCCGGTTCAGGGTGACCACCGCATAGCCGTCGTCGTGACGCTCGATCAGGAGGTTGGCGTAGGTGTCCATCGGTTGAGCTCCGGCGGCGAAGAGTGGTGGCTGAAAGTGGTTAGTGGCTAGTGGTTAGTGGATGACGGTGCAACGGTCGATGAGCCCGGCTACCCACTAACCACTGTCCACCAACCACTGGCCGGGCTCCGCCCTTGTTGGCGTGGATCACCGTCTCGGCAGAAGCGCCAGGGTCAGGGCCGCGCGGAGCAGCTCGGCGATGACCACCAAGGCCAGCAGGGCGTTGGCGGCGATGACCGCCAGACGCGCGAAGCCCTGTCGCTCGAAGAAGATGTCGGGCCGCCAGCCAAACCCTGCGGCCAGGACCAGGGCGCCTGCGGCGGCCATCATCATGACCATGACGGCCATCAGGGAGACGTGGCTGGCCTTGAGCGCGGCGTTCAGGGTCGGTCCGTCGTCCAGCGCGCGCATGCGTCGACGGAACAGCCAGCCGATCAGGCCCGTCGCCACCACCTCGGCGACAACGACGGTGGCCAGCGCCCCCAGGAACGAGAGGATCATCGGGAACAGGTGACCATCCCGCATCACATTCAGGAAGTGGGCGAAATAGGCACCCCAGACGAGGACGCCGACGATCAGGCTGATCCAGAGGTGGGTCTTGCGCATGGGCGGGGCGGCCTTGGGTGGTGGATGGTCGGGGTCGGACGATAGCGGATGGGAGGTGATTGGTGACTGGTGATTGGTGGTTGGGTGGGCCCGACGTCCAAAGATCAGAGGACGATCCAAGCGGCCGCAATCACCAATCACCCTTTCCCAGCCGCCATCTCCGCCAGTTTCAGCACCGTGTTCCAGTTCCGCCCCGTCCCCATGCCGAGCATGCGGGGCGTGGCCTTTTTGAAGATCTCGGAGCCGCCCTGGCCGTTGGGGAACCAGAACCAGAGGACGCCGTCGACGGCCTTGACCGCCTCGCCGTCGCGGCACAGGGCCTGGACCGCGTCGAGGGCGCCGGGCCTGATCCCGTCCTTCATGACCATGGCCACGACCTTGGCCGGATGGGCGACGGCCTCCTTGGGGAAGGGATTGGCGGCGATCAGCTTTGACCACTGGTCGGGGGTACGGACCATGGCGACGATCTTCAGGCCGAAGGTCTTCTCCATCGCGGCCTCGATGTCGGCCTCGAGCCGGTCGGTGGCGAGAGCGCTTTCGACCACGAGATTGCCGCTGGCCTGAAGGGTGCGGGGGTTCTTCAGCCCCATGGCCTCGGCCATGGCCCGCTGCTCGCCGACGGGCGCGCGGACGCCGCCGGTGTTCATGCCGCGGAAGAGGATGATGCGGTGCATGGGGCGCCCTCTGGCGGTGGTGGGACGGGCTCGAAGATCTCGGACTGGAAGTGGTTAGTGGCTAGTGATTAGTGGATCGCTGGATCAGCTGTCGCGCCTGATCATTTCGCACCGGCGCTCGCGGCCGCCACCCACTAATCACTAGCCACTTCCCCGTCACCGCTTCTGGCAGGACGGGCAGTAGAAGGTCGAGCGGCCGGACTGGACGATGCGTTTGACGACGCCGGTGCAGTCTTCGCCCCGGCAGGGCTCGCCCTCGCGGCCGTAGACGTCGAAGCGGTGCTGGAAATAGCCCTGTCCGCCCTCGGCGTTGGCGAAGTCGCGCAGGGTCGAGCCGCCCGCCTCGATAGCGTCGTTGAGGACGTCGCGGATCCTGGCGGCGAGGATTTCGAGACGGGGTTTCGACACCCTGCCCGCCGCGGTCAGAGGCGAGATGCGGGCGCGGTAGAGGGCCTCGCAGACATAGATGTTGCCCAGACCGGCGACGAGGCGCTGGTCCAGCAGGCTGACCTTGATGTTCTGTTTGCGCCCCGCGAACACCTCGGACAGGTGGGCGCCGGAGAAGGCGTTGCCGAGCGGCTCGGGCCCCATGCCCGCGAACCACGGATGGGCCTCGACCTGATCGGTGGGGATCAGGCCCATGAAGCCGAAGCGGCGGGCGTCGGCGAAGCCCACGCGGTGGGTCGCGCCGTCCTTCGTGGCGCAGAAGCTCATGTGCTCATGCTTGCCGGCGATGGGGGCGGGCTCCTCGAACTCGCCCAGCTGGCGGCCGTCGAGGGTGAAGCGGCCGGTCATGCCGAGGTGGGTGACCCAGGTCTCGCCGGTGGACAGCCGCATCAGCAGATATTTGGCCCGCCGGTCGATCCGCTCGACCACCGCGCCGTCCAGCCGTTCCGGGAAGCGGTCGGGGAAGGGGAAACGCAGGTCGGGCCGGTTCTGGCGCGTGCGGTCCAGCCGGGCGCCCTCCAGCACCGGCTGCAGTCCGCGGCGGACGGTCTCGACCTCGGGAAGCTCAGGCATGACGCCTGCCTAGACCAGCCCGACGCCTGTGGGAACGGGGGTCGGCCGCATTCAGGGCGGGGCCGGACGAACCTCAACCGCAGCGACGCGAAACCGCCACAGGACCGCCGTCGGCCCTTCGCGCCGCCGACAAACGAGTCAGGCAGGCAGGGTCCGGGGACCATCAACATCGGGCAGGGCCATGAGCCGCACGATCACCGCCGTCCGCTCGCTGGTCGCGACGGGCTTCGGACCACGCCTGCGCGTCCGGGGACGCCGGAGCCACGACGCCGTATTCGCCGCGCTGTTCATGACGGCGCTGGCGACGGTGTGGTTCCTGACGGCGCCGACGGCCGATCTGGCGGTGAGCCAGATGTTCCATGTGGCGGGCGAGGGCTTCCCCCTGTCGCAGGCCCCGCTGCTGAAGCTGCTGCGCAGGTCGTCGTCATGGACACTGGCCCTAGCCCTGCTGGTCGCCCTGGGCGGACTGGCCCGGGCGGCCTGGATCGGGGGCTGGAGCGGTCTGGGCGCGGCCCGGCGCAGCTGGTGCGCGCTGGCCGGACTGGCGCTCGGCCCCGGCCTGCTGATCAATCTGACGCTGAAGGAATTCTGGGGGCGCCCCCGGCCGGTACAGATAGTCGAGTTCGGCGGCGACGCTCCCTATGTCCCCGTCTGGCAGATCAGCGACTGGTGCCGAAGCAACTGCTCCTTCGCCTCCGGGGAAGGCGCCTCCGCAGCCTGGCTGGCGGCCGCGGTCCTGCTGTTGCCGTCGCCCTGGCGCGACCGGCTGATGGTCCCGACCCTGATCTATGCGACCGCCCTGTCCCTGAATCGGGTGGCGTTCGGGGGGCATTTCATCTCGGACATTGTCCTGTCATGGTCGCTGACGGCGCTGGTGATGAGCCTGCTCCACGTCTGGATGGGGCGACGGACGACGTCGGGGATACAGCAATGGGGCCAGACGGTCCGCACATGAGGGCGCGCCGCCTCGCGGTCGTCGTCTTCCTTCTGGCGGTCATCGGGGTGACCGTCCTGCGGCTTCAGGGGCTGGAGGCGTCCCGCGCCGGGCTGGCCGTCGACGAGGCGCAGTACTGGATCTGGGGCCAGTCACCGGCCTGGGGCTATTTCTCCAAGCCGCCGCTGATCGGCTGGCTCGCCGGGGTGGCGGACCATCTGTGCGGGGGCGGCGAGGCCTGCGTCCGGCGGCCGTCCACCTTCGCCTGGGCCCTCACGGCGGTTCTGGTCTGCGCGGCGGCCCGCATGGTCTACGATCTGCGCGCCGCCCTGTTCGCGGGCTGGGCCGCCCTGCTGGCCCCCGGCGCCGCCTTTTCGGCCCGCATCCTGTCGACCGACGCCCCTCTTCTGACCCTGTGGAGCGCGGCCCTGCTGGCGGTGCTGAAGCTCAGGGCCGGCGGCGGATGGCGATGGGCGATCATGCTGGGCGGGGCGCTTGGACTGGGCGTGCTGGCGAAATACGCCATGCTTTATGCGATCGGCTGCCTCCTGCTGGCGGTGATGTTCGACCGGAAGACCCGACGCGGCCTGCTGTCCTGGAAAGGAGCGGCCGCCCTGATGATCGCATCGGCGATCGTCGCGCCCAATGTGATGTGGAACCTGGATCACGGCCTGACCACGCTGAAGCATACGGCGGGGAACGCCGGCGCCGACGGCCTGAGCCCCGACCTGATGGAGGCCCTGACCTTCCTCGCCGCCCAGGCGGCGCTCGCCGGTCCCGTGATGCTGGTCGGCTGGGCGATGGCCGTGGCGGCGACCCTGACCTGGAGAGGACAGGCGGCGGACGGGGTGATGACCGCCTTCAGTCTGCCGATCCTTCTGGCGCTGACCGCGCTGGCGGGGCTGGCGACCGTCAACGCCAACTGGGCGGCGCCGGCCCTGATCGCGGTCTGGATCCTCGGGGCCGCGCGTCTGGAGCGCAGCCGCGCCGGCCGGGTCTGGATGATCGCCGGACTGGTGCTGGGCGCGGCCTTGCAGGCGGCGCTGATCGTCGGGGACGCCCGGGCCGACCAGCTGGTTATCGGCAAGCGGCCGCCCTACGCCCAGGTTCTGGGGGCGGAAGCGATGGCCGATGAGGCGGCGACGGCGGCCCGGCGTGCGGGAGCCGGAACAATCGTGGCGGAGCGCCGGGGCGACGTGGCGCGACTGGCTTATGCGCTCAGGGACAGATCCCTGATCGTGAAGGCCTGGCCCGCCGCGGCAGGGCAGGCGCCGTCCGATCACTTCCAGGCCGAACGCCCGCTGACCGGGCGGGAAAAGGGGCCGGTTCTCGCCATCGCGCCGTGCGCCGACGCGGCGCGGTTCACGGGCTGGACCCGGGTGGAGCCGCTGGGGCCGGTGACGGCGCCGACCGGTCCCGGACGACACTGGACCGCCTGGCTGTTCCGGCTGGAGGGGCCGACCGGGTCGCCGGTCCGGCCCGCGACCTGCCCGCTCCCTGGCCGCTAGTCCTTGTAGACGTCGTGACAGCTCTGGCAGCCGGCGCGAACCACGCCCCACTGGGCGGAGAAGGCGGCGGCGTCCTCCCCCTGCGACAGCTCGGACAAACGGTCGACGGCGGCGGAGAACTCGGCTGCCTTCGCATTGAAGCCGTCGCGATCCGTCCAGACGGCGGGCCTGGCGCCGGTGTCCACGGTGTCCGGATCGGTGCCTTCGGGGAACAGTTCCGGCAGGGTGTGCGCCCAGCGCGCCAGACCGCGCACGGCGCCGCGCTGGCTCGCGGGCGCCTGGCCGGCGTCGATGGCCGCCTTGAGGCCGCCGACGACATTGCCCGACAGGATCATGCCCGCCTGCCGCGCCTTGACCAGGGCCTCGGGCGCGCCCTGGGCATTGGCGGCGCCGCCGAGACACATCAGGCCGACCGCGGTGAGGATCAGGGTTCGTTTCATGGGGCTCCCTCCCGTTTCGCCGACGGTCGGTCGCGCCGCGGACACTGTCAATCGCGAGTCCTCTCGACGGCTGCGTCATTTCGGGCTTAGGTCCGCGCGACATCGGGAGAGGGCCGCATGACGGACGCCACAGACACGCCTGCAACGCCGGGCGGAAAACGCATCGAACTGACGCTGAGGGCCGTGGTCCTGGGCTGTCTGCTGGCGGTGATCTTCACCGCGGCCAACACCTATCTGGGCCTGAAGGTGGGCCTGACCTTCGCCTCGGCCATTCCGGCGGCGGTCATCTCCATGGCCATCCTGCGGGCGTTCCGCACCTCGACCATCTGGGAGAACATGACGGTCCAGACCGTGGCCTCGGTCGGCGGCGCGATGAGCTCGATCATCTTCGTCCTGCCCGGCCTGGTCATGGTGGGCTGGTGGCTGGAGTTCCCGTTCTGGGAGTCGGTGCTGATCTGCATCTTCGGCGGCGTGCTGGGCGTGACCTTCTCGATTCCGCTGCGCCGGGCGCTGGTGGTGGAGGCGAACCTGCCCTACCCCGAGGGCGTGGCGGCGGCCGAGGTGCTGACCGTCGGCTCGCGCGGGGCCGAGGAGAACGAAAGCGCGGTGCGTGAGAACGCCGCCGGCCTCTGGGTCGTGGTGACCGGCGCCCTGGCGTCTGCCGGCTACGCCCTGCTGGTCGCGGGTCGTGTGTTCGCCGGCGAGGCCGCGAAATTCATCAAGCTTCCGGCGGCGCTGGGCGGCGGGGCGACGGGCATCGGCTTCGGCATGCAGTTCGCCCTGCTGGGCGCCGGCCACCTGATCGGGCTGAGCGTCGGTCTGGCCCAGCTGTTCGGCCTGATCCTGGCCTGGTGCATCGCGGTGCCGCTGCTGACCAGCCCGGACTTCATCGCCTGGCTGACGGCGCACAATATCCCGTCCATCGCGACGACCCTGCCCGCGGGCGTCGGCGCCGAGGAGCTGGCCAGCACCGTCTGGGCCCGGGAAGTCCGCTTCATGGGCGCGGGCGTCATCGGCGTGGCCGCCATCTGGACCCTGATCAAACTGGCCGGACCGCTGGTGGGCGGCCTGACCTCGGCCCTGTCCGCCAATGCCAAACGCAAGCACGGCGAGGTGCTGGACCGGACCGAGCAGGACATTCCGATCAACATCGTCGCCGGGCTGTCCGTCGCCTGCCTGGTCGGCATCGCCGCCATCCTGGCGGTGTTCGCGCAAGGCAATCCGACCCTCGCGGGTTCGACCGCCCTGCTGGTCGGCGGCGGGCTGGTCTATGTGATCGTGATCGGCTTCGCGGTCGCCGCCATCTGCGGCTACATGGCCGGCCTGATCGGCTCCTCGAACAGCCCGGTGTCGGGCGTGGGCATCCTGGCCATCGTGGTCGCCTCGGTGCTGATGCTGGGGGTGCTGGCCCTGGCGGGCGTGCCCGCCGATCCGTCGGTGGTGGCCTTCGCCCTGATCGTGACCGCCGTGGTCTTCGCCGTGGCCGTCATCGCCAACGACAACCTGCAGGACCTGAAGACCGGCCAGCTGGTCGGGGCGACGCCCTGGCGTCAGCAGGTGGCCCTGATCATCGGCGTCGTGGCCGGCGCCATCATCATCCCGATCATCCTGAACCTGCTGAACAAAGCCGTCGGCTTCGCCGGAGGCCCTCCGGGCATCGCCAATGACCCGCTGCCCGCCCCGCAGGCGACCCTGATTTCGGCCCTGGCCAAGGGCGTGATCGAGGGCGGGCTGCGCTGGGACCTGATCGGCCTGGGCGCCGCCATCGGCGTGGTGATCATCATCCTGGACGCCGTGCTGAACAAGGCGACCGGCGGCAAGGCCAAGCTGCCCCCGCTGGCGGTCGGCATCGGCTTCTACCTGCCCGCCGCCGTGACCACGATGCTGGTGGTCGGCGCGATCGGCGGCTGGCTGTACGACAAGGCGATCAAGGGCACCCGCTTCGCCGACGTCGGCCGCCGCATGGGCGTGCTGCTGGCCTCGGGCCTGATCGTGGGCGAGAGCCTGTTCCTGGTGATGACCGCCGGGGTGATCGTCGGCACGGGCAAGGAAGCGCCGTTCGCCATGCTGCCGGAAGGTTCGGCCTGGCCGGCCATGGCGGCCGGGATCGCCGCCTTCGTGGTCCTGACCCTCGCGCTCTATACCTGGGTCCGCGGACGGTCGGCCAGGGTTTGAGACAGGGCGGAGGCGAAGGCCTCCGCCGCCCGGCCGGGCCGCCGTTCGCGGTGGCGCAGCAGGTGAAACGGTCGCTCGGGCAGATCGAGCGACAGACGGACAAGCCGCCCGGCCTCGATCAGGGGCTGGGCGGCCAGTTCCGAGATGGCGGTGACCAGACCGCCCGCCATGACGGCGGACAGGATGGCCTCGTTTGACGGCAGGGTCAGGACCGTTCGCAGGTCCGCCGCCGTCACACCGTGGGGCAGGGCCGCCTCGAATTCGCTGCGGGTGCCCGAGCCGCTCTCGCGCAGGGCCCAGTCCTGTCGCGCGAGATCCGGGCCGGTCAGACCACCGCCCCGGACCGCCAGCGGATGCGCCGGGGCGGCGACCACCACCAGCCGGTCAGCATCCAGCCGGGCCTTGTCGAGGCGCGCCGCCTCGACCGAACCCTCGACCAGACCCAGCTCCGCCTCCCCCGCCAGCACAGCCTCGGTGACACGATGGGTGTTGCCGATCGAAAGGTGCAGATCGATGCCCGGATGCGCCCGCGCGAAGGCCGCCATGCGCGGCGGCAGCCAGTAGGCGGCGATGGTCTGGCTGGCGAAGACCCGGACCGCGCCCCGCTTCAGGCCGGCGAGATCGTCGAGCGCCTGACTGGCCGCGCCCGCCGCCGTCAGGACCGCGCGCGCCTCGGGCAGGAAGGCCTGACCGGCCGCGTTCAGGGCCAGCCCCCGTCCGACCCGGTCGAACAGGGGCGTGCCGTGCCGGGCCTCCAGCGCCGCGACCGCCGCGCTGACCGCCGACTGGGTGAGGTTCAGGGTCTCCGCCGCCCGGGTCATGTGCTGGCGCTCGGCGACGGCGACGAAAATGCGGAGCTGTTCGAGCGTCATCCGCTATTGATCACTTTTATCGATCGTTAATTCCAGAACAATCCGTTGGAAAGATCGGTCGACGCGGGAGGACTATTCCGCCATGACGACCGCCGCCGATCCCGTGACCGAGGGGCTCCCGCAGCACGCCCCCCAGCACGCCCCCCTGCGCGGTCCCTCGCGGCTCCTGCCCGGCCTGCTCGCCAGCGCGGTTGTCGCGGCGGCGGCCTTCGGCCTGCAGCACATCGAGGCGGCGCTGTTCGGCCGCGCGTGGGTCGAGGGACTGGTGCTGGCCATCCTCGGCGGCGCGGCGCTGCGGCTGGTCTGGACCCCGTCAGCGCTCTGGACCCCGGGCATCGCCTTCAGCGCCAAGGCCCTGCTGGAGACGGCCGTCGCCCTTCTGGGCGCCACCGTGTCCGGCGCGGCCGTCATGGCCCTGGGCCCGGCGATGTTGCTGATGGTGGCCGGTCTGGTGGTGGCCGCGATACTCGGCGGCTACGCGCTGGGGCGGGCTTTCGGGCTGCCGCCGGCCATGGCCCTGCTGGTCGCCTGCGGGAACGCCATCTGCGGAAACTCCGCCATCGCCGCCGTGGCGCCGGTGATCGAGGCCGAGGGCGAGGACGTCGCCGCGGCCATCGGCTTCACCGCCGTTCTGGGCATCGTGGTGGTCCTGCTGGTCCCGGCGGTGGGCGCGTTGATGGGCTATGACGCCGTCGGCGTCGGCATGCTGGCGGGCCTGACGGTCTACGCGGTGCCCCAGGTGCTGGCCGCCGCGGCGCCGGCCGGACTGGTCGCGATCCAGACCGGCGCCGTGGTGAAGCTGGTGCGGGTGCTGATGCTGGGCCCGGTCTGTCTCGTCCTCGGCCTGATGCGCCCGCGCACGGCAGGACAGGGCCCGCGGCCCCGGCTGCGCCACATGGCGCCGTGGTTCATCGTCGTCTTCCTGCTCCTGCTGGGCCTTCGCTCGGCGGGCGCGATTCCGGACCTGGTCCTGCCGCCCCTGCAGACGGGCGTTATGGCGCTGACCCTGGTCGCGATGGCGGCGCTGGGTCTGATGGTCGATCCCCGCGCGATCCTGCGGGCCGGCCCGCGGGTGGCGGCGGTCGCCGCCCTGTCAGCCCTTATGATCGGCGGCCTGGCCCTCTGCGCCATCGCCGTACTGCCCCGGCCCTGATCCGCAAACCGGCGAAGACCGCTGCTCTGGCCTTTCGGCGCGCACCCCTGTATGAGGCGGCCCGAACCCTTCCCCAATCTGCAATCTCCTTGCAGCGGCGCGGACTTTCCGTGACCGAACACAGTCCGCCCGAGCCTGACATGAACCTGCGCAACGTCGCCATCATCGCCCACGTTGACCACGGCAAGACCACCCTGGTTGACCAGCTTCTGGCCCAATCGGGCGTGTTCCGCGCCAATGAGGCCACGACCGAACGGGCCATGGACTCCAACGATCAGGAGAAGGAGCGCGGCATCACCATCCTGGCCAAGTGCACCTCGGTGCTCTGGAACGGCAAGGCGGGCGAAACGCGCATCAACATCATCGACACCCCCGGCCACGCCGACTTCGGCGGCGAGGTCGAGCGTATCCTGGGCATGGTCGACGGCTGCGTGATCCTGGTGGACGCCGAGGAAGGCGTCATGCCGCAGACCAAATTCGTGCTGACCAAGGCGCTGAAGATGGGCCTGCGCCCGATCCTCTGCATCAACAAGGTCGACCGCGCCCACGCCGACCCGGACCGCGTGCACCTCGAGACCATCGAGCTGTTCGAGGCCATCGGCGCGACGCCGGAGCAGCTGGACTTCCCGCACATCTACGCCTCGGGCCGGAACGGCTGGGCGACGATGGACATGAACGAGAAGTCCGACACCCTGGCGCCGCTGTTCGACCTGATCGTCGACCACGTGCCGCCGCCCGCCGTGGCCGCCAACAAGGACAAGCCGTTCCGCATCCTGAACGTGCTGATCGAGTCCGACCCGTTCCTGGGCCGCATCCTCACCGGCCGCATCGAGAGCGGCAAGGCGGTCCCCGGCATGCCGATCAAGGCGCTGGACCGCGACGGCAAGCAGATTGAACAGGGCCGGATCACCAAGGTTCTGGCCTTCCGTGGCCTGAAGCGCCAGCCGCTGGACGAGGGCTCGGAAGCGGGCGACATCGTCGCCATCGCCGGCATGTCGAAAGCCACCGTGGCCGACACCCTGTGCGCCCTCGAAGTGACCGAGGCGCTGGACGCCCAGCCGATCGATCCGCCGACCATCTCGATGACCGTGGGCGTGAACGACAGCCCGCTGGCCGGTCGCGAAGGCGACAAGGTGCAGTCGCGCGTCATCCGCGACCGCCTGCTCAAGGAAGCCGAGGCCAACGTCGCCATCCGCATCACCGAGACCCCGGGCGCCGACGCCTATGAGGTCGCCGGCCGCGGCGAACTGCAGCTGGGCGTTCTGGTCGAGAACATGCGTCGCGAAGGCTTCGAACTGTCGATCAGCCGCCCGCGGGTGGTCTACCAGACCGGCGAGAACGGCGAGCGTCTGGAGCCGATCGAGGACGTGGTCATCGACGTGGACGACGAGTTCACCGGCGTGGTCATCGAGAAGCTGAGCCAGCGCAAGGCCGAGCTGAAGGACATGGGCCCGTCGGGCGCCGGCAAGACCCGCATCCAGCTGGCCTGCCCGTCGCGCGCGCTGATCGGCTACCAGGGCGAGTTCCTGACCGACACCCGCGGCTCGGGCGTGCTGAACCGCGTGTTCAGCCACTACGAGCCGCACAAGGGCGCCATCGAGGGCCGCCTGAAGGGCGTGCTGGTGTCCAACTCGGACGGCGAAACGGCGGCCTATGCCCTGTGGAACCTGGAAGAGCGCGGCGTGATGTTCGTCGGCGCCGGCGAGAAGACCTATCAGGGCATGATCATCGGCGAGAACTCGCGTTCGGACGATCTGGACGTCAACCCGATCAAGGGCAAGCAACTGACCAACGTCCGCGCCTCGGGCAAGGACGAGGCCGTGCGCCTGACCCCGCCGCGCCGTCCGTCGCTGGAACAGGCCATCGCCTACATCGAAAGCGATGAACTGGTGGAAGTGACGCCGAAGTCGATCCGCCTGCGCAAGGAAGTGCTGAACCCCAGCTTCCGCAAGCGTCGCGTGAAGGAAGACTAGGCCTCTTCCGACACGGCGGGCGTTTCAGAAGGGCGGGCCGCAGGGCTCGCCCTTTTTGCGTTCAGCCCCAGCATGCCGCGCCAGCCGCCGCTGGTCAGCAGGGCCACATCGAGCAGCGCCAGGGCCAGGGGCGTCGAGGTCGGGGCGGCGATAAAGCAGGGCCGCCATTCCGGGGCGAATTTGGCCTTCCAGGCGCGCAGTCCGGCGAAGCCGTAGAGGGCGCCGCCCTCCTCGAAGACCAGGGCGCCGACGCGGGCGAAGACGGGGGCCAGCCGACGGTTTTCCAGACCCGCCAACGGGGCGCGGCCAAGATCCAGCCAGGCGTAGCCGTTGTCCCTGGCCCACTGGATGGCGTGAATGAACAGATAGTCCATCACCCCCGGAGGCGCGTCCGGGGTGAAGCGCATCAGATCAACCGCCAGACGGTCGCCTCCGGGCATCAGGTTGGCGAAGGCGACGATGCGCTCGCCCTGCCGCACCACGGCGATCGGCGTCAGGGCGAGGTAGTCGGGATCGAAACGCCCGAGAGAGAACCCCTTCTCGACCCCGATATGATGGGTCAGCCAGACATCCGAAACCGCCCTCAGGGCGGCCATCTGGTCGGCTGCAGCGCCCGGGCGGAGCATTTCGAAGCCGGCGCCCTCCCGCTCGCAGCGGTTGACGGCGGTGCGCAGGTTCTGACGGGAGCGCCCCTGCAGGGTGAAGGCGGCGGTGTCGACCAGCGCCTCCTCGCCGATCTTGCGGACCGCGAGGCCCAGGGTGGCGAGATCAGCGAGCGCCGTCTCCTCGACCGCGTAGAAGACGGCCACGCCGCCGTAGCTGTCGGCCAGTTCGGCGAACGCCCAGAGCAGGGGGAGATGCTCCGCCTGCGGCCCGATCGGCTCGCCCATGGTGATCCAGCGCCGCCCCCGGACCCTGTAGGCCAGGAATGACCGGCCGGAGGGGCTGAACATCAGGGCCTTGTCCCGCAGCATGGCCAGCCAGCCGTCCGGCATGACCCCGTCCCCGGCCTGCAGCACCGCCAGGGCGCGCTCAAGCTCCGGGGCGCCGGCCGGACCATGGCTTCGCGCGCCGGGAGCGGAGACCAGCGAACGCCCGGCGATGATCACCGCCAGAAGGGCCAGAACCGCCCCGACCCGGAGGAAGCCAGACACCTCGCGGTCAATCAGCAGGCTCCACCACAGATCATCGGAGTAGGCGACGTCGCGATAGGCGAAGAAGCCGAGCCACAACATGCCCGCGACCACGGTCAGGACCAGCATGACCCAGGACGGCGACAGGGCCTCGAACAGGCGCGAGCGACGGTTGAAGGCGGCGCGACAGGGCGCCAGGGCGGCGGCCAGCACCAGAAGTTCGGCGGCCTCCTCCCAGTCCAGGCCCTTGAACAGCGAAAAGACGGCGGCCACCACCAGAACGATGACGGCGGCCAGCCAGGCCCCGCGACGCCGTCGCCACAGTCCCGCCGACAGAAGGAGCAGGAGGAAGCCGGAGATGCTGGCTCCGAAGTGGGACAGCTCGATCAGAATCGGCGGCAGGACGGCGCGGATATGATCGAGGCGATCCTCATAGGCCGGGGTCACGCCGGAGGTCAGCAGGGCGATGCCCGAGCCGACGCACAGCGCCGCGAAAATGTGCGGAGACACCTCGAACAGGAGGGCGGCCGCCCGCCCGATCAATCTGCCCGCCGTGGCCCGGTTTACCTTGAACATGGCCCAGATAGACCCGAAACCGGCCAATGGCGGCAAGCCCAAGGTCATTTCGGGGCGCCCGAAACAAACAGAAACATGCCGTGTTTGCCTTTTCGAGCGGGCCGCCCTGCCCGCGTAACCAAGGCTGACACCATGCGAAAGACCGCGCTTCTCACCGGCGTCGCCGGCCTGTTCCTGATGACCGCTCCGGCGTTCGCCCAGGACAGTACGGCCCCGCAGACCCCTGCCTCGCCCCAGGCGGCCGAACAGCCCCGCACCCTTCAGCTTCAACCCGGCGCGGCCGTGAACGGTTCGGACGGCGCGCCGATCGGCACGCTGGAAGGCGTTCGCAACGGCGCCTCGGGCCAGGAACTGACCGTGCGCGGCGCCGACGGCGTGCTGCGCGGTGTTCCGACCTCGGGCGGTGTTGAACAGGACGGCGACGGCGTGAAGGTCGGCTGGACCGCCGAACAGTTCTCGGCGGCGCCCGCCATCGACGCTCCGGCCGAACCGGCCATGCCCGCCGAACCGGCCACCCCGCCCGAAGCGTCGCCGCCGGTGACCGCGCCGGAGCCGCCGACGCCGGCCGAGCCGACGCCCCCGTCCTCGCCGGAACCCGCACCGGGCGAGGGTCAGACGTCCCCGGACGCCTGATTCACGACCGATCCAAAAGGAAAGGGCGGCTCCGCAGGGAGCCGCCCTTTTTTTTCAGTCCGGCATCACCCGAAGGATCAGCGGCGCTTCACCAGTCCCAGCAGGAACAGCAGCAGGATGGCGCCGAGGGTCGCGACGATCGTCGAACCGATCCAGCCGCCCCACGAGAAGCCGAGGGCGTTCGCGATGAAGCCGCCGATGATCGCGCCGACGATGCCGACAATCAGGTTGGTCAGCAGGCCGTGGTTGCGGCCCATGATCTGTTCGGCCAGCCAGCCGGCGATGATGCCGACGATAATCCAGAAGATGATGGTCATTTCTGCCTTCTCCAAAAAGCAACGCTAGGCCCCGGAAACGCCCGTCCGCCGGGCGGGTTGCCTCGAAGTTCGGGGAACCCCGATTTTCGATACTCCCCCGAGGGGCGAACACGGCACGTCCCTTGCCGCGTGGAGGGCGATCCGTCCCGCTTCGGGACAGGCGAACCATCAGGGAAACCGGGCCATGGCTTCGGACATTGATCTTCATCTCGGGCGCCGGCTGCGCCGCCGCCGCCGCCTGCTGGGCCTGACCCAGCAACAGCTGGCCATGCAGGTCGGCATTCGCTTCCAGCAAATCCAGAAATACGAATGCGGCGCGAACCGCATCTCCGCCGCCCGCCTTTGGCAGCTGGCCGAGGCCCTGGAGTCGCCGGTCAGCTATTTCTACGACGGACTGGAAGAGGCCATCGAACGTCGCGAGGCCGCCAGCCAGGGCGGGGAGATGTTTTCCCGCAAGGAAACGCTCGACCTGATCCAGGCCTACTATCAGCTGGACGAGAAACCGCGTCGCCGGCTGCTGGACCTGGCCAAGTCGCTTCACGTCGAGGACACGGCCGCCTGATCCGTTGCCCGGCGCATTGCACGGCGCCGGAGGGTGACATGAGGGCGGGGCGTGAGTATCCCGCTCGTCATGACCGAACACGAGCGTTTCATCATCGAACTGGCGCAGGCGGCCGCGACCGTCACCCTGCCCTTCTTCCGCTCAAACCTCGGACATGAGGACAAGGGCGGAAAGGCCGGCTTCGACCCGGTGACCGAGGCCGACAAACAGGCCGAGGCGGCGATCCGAAAGCTGATCGCCGAGCGCTATCCCGACCACGGGGTGATCGGCGAGGAATACGGCGAGGACCGGCCCGACGCAGAGTTCGTCTGGGTTCTGGATCCGGTGGACGGCACCCGCGCCTTCATTTCGGGCCTGCCGCTGTGGACGACACTGATCGCGCTGCGGGAGCGCGGCAAACCCACCGTCGGCGTCATCGCCCAACCCTATCTGGACGAGATCTTCCTGGGCGGCCCGTCAGGGGCGCGCCTGATCCGCAGCGGCGGCGAGACCCCGCTGAAGACCCGGTCCTGCGCGCAGCTGACCGCGGCGACCATTTCGACCACCGACCCGGACATCTTCAACGGCGCCGAACTGGGCGCCTGGACCCAGGTGCGCGCCGCGGCCCGGCTGGCCCGCCTGGGCTGTGACGCCTATGCCTACGCCATGCTCGCATCAGGTCATATGGATCTGGTGGCCGAGACCAGCCTGAAACCGTGGGACTGGTCGGCTCTCGTCCCGGTGATCGAGGCGGCCGGCGGCAAGGTCGTCAACTGGCGCGGCGGCGCGCCGGGCGACAGCGGTCAGATCCTCGCGGTCGGCGACGATCGCCTGATCGACCAGGCGCTGGTGACGCTGCGAAGAGCCGCCGTCTAGCTGAAGGGCCGGCGGCGGGCCGCGCGGCCGGACCGGCTCACGCCGCCGACGGTTCGGGCTCGGATGACGGCGAGATGTCCCCGGCCGGGGCGACGACCGGCGTCAGATCCTCGACCGGCGAGACATAGGTGGCCATGGCGTCAAACTCATCGAGGAAGACCGCGCGCTTGTCGTCGGTCTCCATGATGATCTCATGTTTGGCGCCGGGCACCTCGACGTAACGACCACGCCCCAGACGGCGGGCGGCCCATTTGTTGGTCTGCTTCCAGACCCGGTCATCCTCGGCCGACTGCACCACCGCGACCGGGATGCGGACGCCCTTGAGCGCCTTGGGCTTCAAGGACCGTTCTCCGACATCCAGTCCGAAGGCCAGCCAGCCCCAGGTGGGACCGCCGACCGCGAGATGGGGACAGGCGAAGAGCTGCTGCCGCCACTGTTCGTAGCGGGTCTCATCCGTCGTCAGGGCGTCCTTTTCGAACGTGTGGTCGAAGGGATCATCCGGGTCGTCGAGCACATAGTCGCCAGCCTTGCCGTGGCGCAGGTTCCACCGCACCGCCAGCTTGACCGACCACATCGAACGCTTGCCCGTGCGGATACGCAGCATGGGGCTGGACAGAATGGCCCCCGAGAACCGGCTTTCGCCGTTCTCGAGCGTCATCAGGTTCAGGGCGCCGCCCATCGAATGGCCGACCATGATCCACGGCTTGGGCGCCCGCGCCTCGAATGCATCGAGAAGGCGGGCGTAGTCATCGAGGAACTCCTCGACCGCCCGGGCGTGCCCTTTCAACCGATCGGGCAGCAGGCGGGCGGACAGGCCCTGTCCGCGCCAGTCATGAGCGAGGACGCACCAGCCGCGCGCCAGGAAGTTGCCGATGACCTCGAAATATTTCTCGATCGGTTCGGTTCTACCCGGGCTGAGCACGACCGTGCCGCGCGGCTTCCTCGCCACCAGGGCCGACGGCGTCCAGAAGGCGGCGCGCAGGCGCAGGCCGCCCGCGCCACGGAACCATTCTCCCTCGCCTCCGGGAGGCGAGGAAGCGCCCGGAACGCCCATCAGGGGCGCATTGGCGGCATAGGCGGCGGCTCGGTTCACTCAGGCTTCCTGAACTTCAAGGTCATGCGGTCGCTTTCCCCGATCTCTTCATACTTCGCACGATCGAAGCCCGGGTCCGGCGGCGAACCGCGCGGCGCGGTCAGGCGCTGCGGCGGCAAGGTGTCCACTCCGAAGGGATGATCCTTGGTATCCCTTTCATTCGCGTTGACTTCCGAAGCGGCGACGAAGGCGAAACCGGCTTCCGCGGCCAGTTGTCTGACAAACGCTTCCTGGACGTATCCGTTCGCGGCCACCGGGTCCTGATCCTCTTCAGGCCCGAGACGGTGTTGTTCGACGCCGAGGATCCCGCCCGGCCGCAGGGCGGCCCAGGCGTCGGCGAAAGCCTTCTCGGCGATGCCCGCGGCCATCCACGCATGGATGTTGCGCATGAACAGCACCAGGTCCGCCGTCCCCGCCGGAGCGACAGGGCCGGAGGTGGGGCCGAAACTGGACAGTTCGATCTCGCCGTAAAGCCGCCGGTCGTTGGCGAACCGCTGCTGGAACGCGCCCATGAGCTGGACCTGGGCCGGATCAGCGCCCGGCCCCGTCTGATAGCCGGCGGCGATATAGTGCCCGCCGCCTTCGGCCAGATAGGGGGCCAGAATTTCGGTGTACCAGCCGCTGCCGGGCCAGAAGTCGACCACCACCATGCGCGGTTGCAGACCGAAGAAACGGAGGGTCTCCATCGGATGGCGGGCCCCGTCCCGCCAACGGTCCTGGGCGCGCCACGGCCCGGCGACCGCCCACTCGAGAGACCCTTTCGGCGGTCCGTTGGGCGTTTCAGCCGGTTCGGCGGTCTGCTCCTTGCGGCCGCAGGCGGCCAGGCCGACGAGAGCCGAGGCGGCGACGCCGGACAGTATGCCCCGACGGGACAGGTACGGTCGCAAACCCTCGGTCAATTTCGTCATGCACGGCCCCCGCGGAGCGGTCGGACCGCCACCGGAAGGCAGGGCTTAACCCTGTTCCCCCGTGGGGTCAAAGCCGGGATGGCGCCCCGCATCACCCTACTCCGGCTTGCGGAATCGCAGGGTCATCCGATCGCTTTCACCGATCGCGTCAAAGGCGGCGCGCTCTTCCGCGGTCAGGGGCGTCGGCCGGTCGTTGGCGTTGCCGTCGCGCGGCGCGCTGACTCGGGTGGGCGGCAGGGTCCAGACGCCGAAGGGATGGTCGTGATCATCGGCCGGATTGGCGTTCAGTTCGCTGCGCGCCTCCAGGATGAAGCCGGCGGCGCGGGCGGCGTGGATCACGTAGCTCTCGGACACATAGCCGGTCGGGGCGGTCTGGTCGGGGTTCAGACCCTCGGCCCCGCGATGCTGTTCGATCGCCAGCACCCCGCCCGGCTTCAAGGCCTTGAAGAAGGCTTCCATGTAGGGGGCGGTCCGCTCGCTGCGGTGCCAGTTGTGAAGCGCCCGGGCGACCACCACCATGTCGGCGGTCCCGTCCTCGACCCCCATGCCCTCCAGAGGCCGGTTGACGGCGACGTAGCGTCCGCCCGTCGCGGCGGCGTAGGGCTCGAGGATATTACGCCACCAGCCGGCGCGGCCCGGCTCGATTTCGACGACCGTCAGGTTGGGCCGCAGCCCCCAGAAGGTGAGGGTCTCGAACGGATGGCGGGCGCCGTCGCGGGCGCGGTCGGCCTCCGGCCGGCTGGACGAGGCCACCGCAGCCTGCAGTGCGGCGTCTTCCTGCAGCTCCGGCGGCGCCATGGCCGCGCGTCGGGCGGCCCGCTGGGACGGGCTCTCGTCCAGCGACGGGAGCGGCGGAAGGGTCTGGGCGACGACGACCGTCGGCATCAGCAGGGCGGCGGCGGTCAGGACGACGAGGCGCATCGGAATTCCCGGAGACTTGCAAGGAGGCGCGACCCTGACCGGCCAGGACGGCAGGGGCAAGGCGCCTCGCGCCCGACGCGACAGGATCACGCGGTCTTGACGTCCGGACCGGCCTTCCCATCTGAACGAACGAGGCCGCCGATGTCGGGGCCTCCGGAACGCGCGGGGCCGATCACGGGCCGCACGATCCGAACACCCACACCGGTCCGGGCCAAAACCGCGGGACCGGACAACCTTGCTGATCCGCAGGAGGATGACCCATGCGTACCTATGATTTCTCGCCGCTGTACCGTTCCGCCGTCGGCTTCGACCGTCTGGCCACTCTGCTGGAAAGCGCCGCGCGCACCAGCCAGGAAAACGGATGGCCGCCCTACAACATCGAGACCACGGGCGAGAACGCCTATCGCATCGAGATCGCCGTCGCCGGCTTCAAGGCCGACGAGCTGAACATCGAGGTGAAGGAGAACCTGCTCACCGTCACCGGCCGCAAGACCGCGAATGACGACACCGCTCCGGAACGCACCTTCCTGCACCGTGGCCTGGCCGAACGCGACTTCGAGCGGCGCTTCCAGCTGGCCGACTATGTGGTGGTGAAGACCGCCGACCTGTCGAACGGCCTGCTGTCGATCGAACTGGCGCGGGAGCTTCCCGAGGCGCTGAAGCCCCGCCGTATCGAGATCGGCGGCGGATCGAAGCTGATCGAGGGCAAGAAGACCAAGGCGGCGTAAGCGTCGCCATATCTGAAACGAACCCCGGGGGGCGGCGCTCAGGCGTCGCCCCTTTTTTCAGGCCTTGAGGGCGGTCTCGAGTCCCTTGGCGCCGAACGTCGCCGCGCCCCGCAGCTCGGCCTGACGCAGGCAGGCGCCGTGCAGGACGGCGCGATTGAGCGCAGCGTCCGTCAGATTGGCGCGCTTCATGTCCGCGCCCGACAGGTCCGCGCCCTTCAGGGTCGCGCCGGTGAGGTCCGCGGGCATGAGCCGATCGGCCGCGATCATCAGCGGCCCCATCTGCGCCTCGCGCAGGTCGGCCCCGTCCAGCCGGGCGCGGGCGAGGCGCGCGCCGCGCAGGTCCGCCCCGCGCAGATTGACCGAGCGCAGATCGGCGCCTTCCAGATGCGCCCCCTGCAACTGCACCCCGCCCATGTCGAGACCGTAGAAGACGGCGCCCTTGGCCGACAGGGCGGTCAGATTGTAGCCGCGGATCGACTTCAGGGCGCGCAGGTCGACGCCGTCGAAAACCGAAGGCTGACCCGAGGCGCCGCCCGTTTCGCACCACAGGGCGTGCTCGGACAGCATTTCCGCGGCGGGCATCTTGCCGACCGGTTCGCCCGAAGACCGGTCGTCGGTCAGGGCCCCGGCCATATCGGCCCCGTCGGTGCGCCACATGGTGGCCGTGACCCCGACCAGCACGGCGTCCCGAAGATCCGCGCCGGTCAAATCCGCGCCCGACAGGTCGGCGCCCGCCAGGTTGGCGCCCTTGAAACTGGCCTGTTTGAGATTGGCCCGGACCAGTTTGCAGTCCTTCATCACCGCGTCCGAAAAGTCGGCGGCGACGGCGATGACGCCGGTCAGCTTGGATCGCTCCAGATTGGCCCCGGCGAGGCAGGCCCCCTGCGCGGTCGTGTCCCGGACCGAGCGGGCCTCGACCACCCGGAAGCCGAGGCGGGAGTCAGCCGCGGCGATAGTGCCTTCGCGAAGATCGGCCTCGAACAGATCCGCGCCGGTCAGGTCCGCGCCCCGCAGACAGGCGCCCCGCAGATCGGCGCGACGGAGGCTCGCATCGCGCAGCACGGCGTCCTGCATGTCGGCGCCGAAGAAGGTGGCGTTGTCCAGCCGGGCGCCGGTCAGGTCGCAGTCGATCAGGCAGGCGGCGGCGAAGTCGGCGTCGGCCAGGTTGCGTCCCGCCAGCGACAGGCCGCTCAGGTCCATCCAGGCGAAAACCGCCCGGGCGCCGCCCGGCTTGGCCTGCCACAGACGGTCATGCCGGACGCAGATGGCGTCCAGTTCCTGCTGGGTGATCCGCCGCCGTGCGGCGGGGGTTTGGGCGTGACTCCCCGACATTGCCCCGAAATGGCACGTCGGCCTTAAAAAAATGTGTGTTTCTAGGCGCCTGCGGGGGTCTGGAGCGTCAGCAGACCCTGCTCTTCCAGAGCGTCGGCCAGCTCGCCCGGCCCGATCCACAACCGGGTGTAGCCGGCCTCGCCGAGTCGCTTCAGCTCGGTCGACAGGTCCGCCCGGGACGAGGCGGCGAAGCGGGCGTCGAAGCCCTCGCCGGTCTCGCTGACACGGACCATGGGGCGGCCGGTCTCGACCCGATGCAGGTAGCCTTCGTAGAGAACGGCCGCCTCGCGGGCGAGGAGGCCCGTCTCGACGGTCAGCCCGGCCTTGGTCAGGCGCTCGATGCCCCGGCCCGAAGCAAAGGGCGAGGGATCGACCGCGGCGACCACGACCCGGGCCACGCCGGCATCCATGAGGAAGTGCGAGCAGGAGGTGCGGCCGGACGACCGCGCGCCGCAGGGCTCCATGGTCACATAGGCGGTGGCGCCTTTCGCCTTCTCGCCCGCCGCCGGAACGGCCTGTTCCTCGGCGTGCGGCCGTCCGCCGGGCGCGGTGGCGGCTTCGGACACGATCTCGCCGTCCCGAACGATGACGCAGCCGACGGCGGGATTGGGCCAGGTCTGGCCCATCCGCGCCTTGGCCAGGGCGATGGCGCGGCCCATGAAGCGGATGTCGTCGGATTCCTGCTGCGCGGTCGGCATGAGGTCAGGCTCCCGGGATCGGCGGCAGAGCCGTGGCGCGATCGGCGTCCAGATAGCGCGCGGCGGTCGGCGTGAGCGATCCGTCCAGCTCGATCTCCAGCGGATTGCCCGTCGGGATCTCGACGCCGACGATCTGGTCGTCCGGCACGGCGAACAGATGTTTGACGATGGCGCGGAGCGAGTTGCCGTGGGCTGCGATCAGCACATCGTCCCCGGCCTTCAGCCGCGGCGCGATGTCGGCGTCCCAATAGGGCAGCACACGATCAAGCGTGGTCTTCAGGCTTTCCGTGTCCGGAATGTCCTTGCCCGCGTAGCGGGGGTCCGCGGTGAAATCGAACTCGCCGCCAGGGGCCAGCGGGGGCGGCGGGATGTCATAGCTGCGGCGCCAGATCTTCACCTGATCCTCGCCGTGCTTCGCGGCGGTCTCGGCCTTGTCCAGGCCCGTCAGGCCGCCGTAGTGGCGCTCGTTCAGACGCCAGTCCTCGACCACCGGCACAGCCTTCAGTCCGGCCGAATCCAGCGCCAGGGCGCCCGTCCGCTTCGCCCGCTTGAGCACCGAAGTGAACATGACCGCGGGGTGGAAATCGGCTCCGGCGATCAGTTCGCCGCCCTTGCGCGCCTGCGCCTCACCCTCGGCGGTCAGGTCGACATCGACCCAGCCGGTGAAGCGATTCTCGAGGTTCCACTGGCTCTGGCCATGGCGCAGCAGGATCAGGCGGGGCATGCAGGTCTCCGGACTATCGGCTTCCGGGGGTAGGCCCGGGGTCTCGAAGGGTCAAGCTTTCCACCGCGCCCGGAGTTCCGTCACGTGTCGCACCCATGACGGCGTTCACGCGTTGTTGCGGCTCCCGAGCGCCGGAGGCTATCAAGGCGCACCTTCGCCGTGACCGAACCGGTCCGGCACTCCAAGGATACCCCATGCTGAAGCCCCGCGCCGACCTTCGCCCCAATACCGCCGAGTACGAAACCACGCCGCTGGTGAAGGCGACGGGCTTCCGTGAGTACGACGCGCGCTGGGTGCTGGAGAAGGAGATCAATCTGCTGGGCATCCAGGCGCTGGGTCTGGGTCTGGCGACCTATATTCACGAGATCGGCCAGACGCCGAAAATCGTCGTGGGCCACGACTTCCGCGGCTACTCCCTGTCCGTGAAACAGGCGCTGACGCTGGGCCTGCTGGAAGGCGGGATGGAGGTCCTGGACATCGGCCTGGCCCTGTCGCCGATGGCCTATTTCGCCCAGTTCGAGCTCGACGCGCCCTGCGTGGCCATGGTCACCGCCAGCCATAACGAGAACGGCTGGACCGGCGTGAAGATGGGCGCCAACCCGCCCCTGACCTTCGGTCCCGACGAGATCGGCCGCCTGAAGGAGATCGTGCTGGAGAACCAGGGCGTGGCGCGCGCCGGCGGGACCCTCACCCGCATCGACGGCTTCCGCGAAAAATACATCGCCGACATCGTCTCGAAGGTGAAGCTGACGCGGCCGATCAAGGTCGTGGCGGCCTGCGGCAACGGTACGGCGGGCGCCTTCGCGCCCGAGGCCCTTCGCCGGATGGGCGCCGAGGTGATCGAGATGGACACCGAACTGGATTTCACCTTCCCGAAGTACAACCCGAACCCGGAAGACCACGCCATGCTCATGCAGATGGCGGCGCGGGTGAAGGAGACCGGCGCGGACCTGGCCCTGGGCTTCGACGGCGACGGCGACCGCTGCGGCGTGGTGGACAACACCGGTGAGGAAATCTTCGCCGACAAGATCGGCCTGATGCTGGGCCGCGACCTGTCGGCCCTGCACCCCGACGCGACCTTCGTCGTCGATGTGAAGTCGACCGGCCTGTACAAGACCGACGAGGTGCTGAAGGCCAACGGCGCCGAGACCGTCTACTGGAAGACAGGGCACAGCTACATCAAGCGCAAGACGGCAGAGCTGGGCGCGCTGGCCGGTTTCGAGAAGTCCGGCCACTTCTTCTTCAACGCCCCGCTGGGCCACGGCTATGACGACGGCATCGTTGCCGCCGGCGCCGTGCTGGCCATGCTGGACCGCAATCCGGGCAAGAGCCTGAGCGAGCTGAAGACGGCCCTGCCGGACGCCTGGACCAGCCTGACCATGTCGCCCCACTGCGACGACGAGCTGAAGTACGAGGTGCTCGAGCGGATCGTGGCCGAGTACAAGGCGCTGGCGGACGCGGGTGGCGAAATCCTGGGCCGCAAGATCGTGGAGGCCATCACCGTCAACGGCGTTCGGGTGCACCTTGAGGACGGCAGCTGGGTCCTGGTTCGCGCCTCGTCGAACAAGCCCGAACTGGTGGTGGTGGTCGAGAGCATGAGGTCGGAAGACGACATGCGCGCCCTGTTCCGCGAGGAAGTGAAGCCGCGGCTGGCGAAGTACGACGAGATCGGCGCGTACAACCAGGAAATCTGAGACGCACGGCTCCGGAACCGGACCCGAACGGGAGACCCTGTGGCCGCAAACAGCCAGCCCGTAGTGATCGTCGGCGGAGGCTTCTCCGGCGCCATGCTGGCTGCACGGCTGGCCGAGGCCGGGGTCGCCTCGACGCTCATCGACCGGTCCGGCCGCTTCGGCCGGGGCGTCGCCTATTCCACGACGTTCGATGGCCACTTGTTGAACGTGCGGGCCAACCGGATGAGTGCGGTCGAAGGGCAGCCGAACGACTTCGTCGACTGGCTGGCCGTCCATGCCCCGGACCGGGCCGATCCCGACGGATTCGCGCCGCGGCGGCTGTACGGCGCCTATCTCGAACACCGGCTGGCCCGTGTGGATGTGGCCCATCCGGGGCGGATCACCCGCATCGTCGGCGAGGCGGCGGCGATCGAGGAGGCCGGCGTGCGACTGGCCGACGGCCGGATGATCGCCGGA
This sequence comes from Brevundimonas sediminis, assembly GCF_048799765.1. NCBI lineage: Bacteria > Pseudomonadati > Pseudomonadota > Alphaproteobacteria > Caulobacterales > Caulobacteraceae > Brevundimonas > Brevundimonas sediminis. The sequence continues at coordinate 186,090 of NZ_JBLYQK010000002.1, read as the reverse complement.
GCGAGGGCGGTGCTGGCCACGGGCAATCCGGCGCCGTCGACGGCGCGCCGGCTGTCGGGCGAGCGGATCGTCTCCGATCCCTGGCGTCCCGGCGCGTTGGACCGGATCGGCGAGACGGACCACGTCCTGATCCTGGGCACGGGACTGACCATGGTGGATGTCCTGCTGGAACTGACCGCGGGAGGATGGCGCGGTGTGGCGAGCACCCTGTCGCGGCGCGGCCTGACGCCCCGCGCGCATGGCGATCGCCCGGATGCGCCGGTCCCGCCGACGGAGGCCTTGCTGCACGGCGCCCCCTCGCAACGGCTCCGCGAAGCCCGTCGCCTGTCGGACCAGGCGGGCTGGCGCGGGGTGATGGAAGGGTTGCGCCCGGTCACCGCCGCGCTGTGGCGGGAGACCGATCCGACGACGCGCGCGCGACTGCTGCGTCATCTGCGGCCCTGGTGGGACGTGCACCGCCACCGGATCGCCGGGACGGCCGCCGACCAGCTGGACGCCCTGCGCCGCGCCGGACGCTGGACCGTCGCCGCCGGAGCGGTGCTGGCGATAGAGCCGGCGGCGCAGGCCGTGAGCCTCGCCTACCGGCCGCGCGGCGGGGTCGGGCGGGAAACCCTGACGGGGTCCTGGCTGATCGATTGCACCGGGCCGACGCAGGATCCGGCGCGGGATGCCCTGACGGCTCCGCTGCTGACGTCCGGACGGGCCCGGCTGGAAGCGCTGGAGATCGGACTGGATCTTGACGCCCGGGGGCGGATACGGGCTGCGGACGGGGGCCCCGACCCCCGCCTTCTGGCCCTCGGCCCGCCCGCCCGCGCCGCCTTCTGGGAGACCACCGCCGTGCCCGACATTCGCAAGCGGATCGAGGCCATGGTGAAAACGCTGACGGAACCGCCCGCATGAAACACCTGATCGCCCTCTCGACCCTGCTGGCGCTGACCGGCTGCGACCTGCCGGTGACGACCGCACCGACCGCGACCTCGATGGCGGTCGAAAGCTGCATCCTGCCGTCCAGCCTGCCCGCGCCGCATATGGAGGCTGTGAAACCGGAGGAGGTGGTCGCCGACCGACCGATCCTGTTCCACATGCTGGCCGTGACCTGGATGCCCGAGACCTGCCGCAACGGCGGGGACGGACAGGGAGAGATGGCCTGCTCGGGCCCCAACAGGTTCGGCTGGACCCTGCATGGGCTGTGGCCGAACTCGGACGGGCGGCCCTATCCGCGCTACTGCCGGGCGGCGACGCGGGTGCCGGACGCCACCATCCGCGCCGAGCTGTGCCGCACGCCCTCGGTCGATCTGGTCCAGCATGAGTGGGCCGCGCACGGCACCTGCGGTTGGGACACGCCCGAGGCCTATTTCGCCCGGTCGGCCGCGATGTACGACAAGCTGGCCCGGCCGACACCGCGCGAAGGAATGACCGCCGGACAGCTGCGCGACGCCTTCGTCGCCGCCAATCCGGGCCTGCCGCGCGACGGCGTCTATATCGCCACCACCGACCGGGTGCGGCTGCGCGAGGTCCGCATCTGCAACGACCTGTCCTTCAACCCGCGTTCATGCCCGGGCGGTGAGGTGGGCGCGCCGGACGCCACCGTGCTGACGGTGGAGCCGGTGCGGGACTGACCGGCGACTTCAATCGAAGGGGAGAACGAGATGGCCAATCCGATCAAGCGCGGCTTCAGCAGGCTGACGCAGTTCTCAGGCCGCGACACGCGGGCGGAATTCTGGCCCTACGTCGGCGTGGTGATCGCCATCCTGTTCGTCACGAACTTCATCGTGATGGGCGCGCTGATGGCGACGACCTTCGCGGAAATGGCCGAGTTCGCGGCCCAACACCCTGACGCCTCGACGGTGCACTCGGGCCCCGGCGGCTATTCAGTGCAGATCGACGCCGGACATCCCGAGGCGCCGATTCCGAATTTCGCGCCCTTCTTCATCGGGTTCTCGATCATGGTCCTGATCGTCGTCCTGTTGCTGGCGGCGGCGGTGACGCGCCGTCTGCATGATCGCAACATGGCCGGGTTCTGGGGTCTGATGCCGGTCCCGTTCCTCGCCATCGCCATGACCATCATGCCGATGCTGTTCAACAGCGTGATGGTTGACCCGGAGCCCCGCTTCGACCTGTTCGGCCTGCTGTTCGTGAACAACACCGTCTACATGATCTCCCTGGTCACCCTGGTGATCATACTGGCGCAGAAAGGCACACCGGGGCCGAACCGCTACGGCGCGCCGACGGCGATACCGGAACCGGTCAACGACTGGGGCCGGGCGAGCTAGATCAGCCCGCCGCCTTCACCGCCGCCGAGACATCCGCGACCACCGCCTTGACCAGCGCCTCGTCATCACCCTCGGCCATGACGCGGATCAGCTTTTCGGTGCCCGACGGGCGGACCAGCAGACGGCCCTGACCGGCGAGGCGGGCCTCGGCGTCAGCGATAGCGGCCTTGACGTTGGCGTCCTCCAGCGGCTTTCCGGCGGTGAAGCGAACATTCTCGAGCTGTTGCGGGACCGGCTCGAACTGGCGGGCCAGTTCGCTCATCGGGCGGCCGCTCTCGACCAGCACGGCCAGCACCTGAAGCGCCGACATCAGGCCGTCGCCGGTGGTGGCGTAATCGTGGAGGATGATGTGGCCGGACTGCTCGCCGCCGACGTTGAAGCCGCCCTCGCGCATCCGCTCCATGACGTAGCGGTCGCCCACCTTGGTGCGCTCCAGCGTCAGACCCTCGGCGTGCAACGCGCGTTCGAGCCCCAGGTTGGACATGACCGTGGCCACCAGTCCGCCGCCGGTCAGCAGGCCGCGACGGGCCCAGTCCAGTGCGACCATGGCCATGATCTGGTCGCCGTCGACGATCTGACCCTTCTCGTCGCAGATGATGACGCGGTCGGCGTCGCCGTCCAGCGCGATGCCGATGTCGGCGCCGTGCGCCCTGACCGCCTCGACCAGGGTTTGCGGGTGGGTGGAGCCGCAGTTCTCGTTGATGTTCAGGCCGTTCGGCTCGACCCCCACGGCGATCACGTCCGCGCCGAGTTCATACAGGGTGGTCGGCGCGACCTTGTAGCCGGCGCCGTTGGCGCAATCGACCGCGATGCGGAGGCCCTTGAGCGTCAGCCCCTTGGGGAAACTGGCCTTGGCGATCTCGACATAGCGGGCCTGGCTGTCGTCGATGCGCTTCACCCGGCCGATGCGGTCGGCGTCGGCCAGACCGGAGCCGAGGTCCTCGTCCATCATGGACTCGATCTTCAGCTCGACCTGGTCCGACAGCTTGTAGCCGTCGGGTCCGAACAGCTTGATGCCGTTGTCGAGGTAGGCGTTGTGCGAGGCCGAGATCATCACGCCGATGTCGGCGCGCATCGACCGCGTCATCATGGCCACGCCCGGCGTCGGCAGGGGCCCGAAGGTCCGCACGTCCATGCCTGCGGCGGAGAAGCCCGCGACCAGCGCCGGTTCGATCATGTAGCCGGACAGCCGCGTGTCCTTGCCGATCACCACCAGATGTCGGCGATCATCGGACGACATGAACATCCGCCCCGCCGCCAGGCCCACCCGCAGGGCCACTTCCGGCGTCATCGGATGGGTGTTGGCGCGGCCGCGAATGCCGTCGGTGCCGAAATAGCGTCGCTCAGCCAAGTCCAGTCTTCCTTGCCTCAACGGTCCGCCGTAACCTTGCGAAACCGCTTTTCAGGTGCAAATCCAGAGCGTCGTCGCCTAAACCGACGATGACAGTCAGGGTCGGCTTAGACCCTCCCGCGCCGACGTGCAAAGCGCGCAATTTCGATTTTTCCGAGGGTTTCTCTCATGTGCGGCATCATTGGCGTGACCGGAACCGGTCCGGCGGTTCCCCGTCTGATCGACAGCCTGAAGCGGCTGGAATACCGCGGCTATGACTCCGCCGGCGTCGCCGCCCTGGTCGACGGGAAGATCGAGCGCCGCCGCGCCAAGGGCAAGATCCGCGAGCTGGAGGCCGTGCTGGCCGCCGAGCCGCTGAACGCGACCATCGGCATCGGCCACACCCGCTGGGCCACCCACGGCGCGCCGACGACGGCCAACGCCCACCCGCACAAGGCCGGACGGGTGACGCTGGTCCACAACGGCATCATCGAGAATTTCGCCGAGCTGAAAGCCGAACTGGTGGCCGAGGGGCATGCCTTCGAGAGCCAGACCGACACCGAGGTGGTCGCCCACCTGCTGGACAGCGAACTGGGCAAGGCCAATGACCCGCTGGTCGCCTTCAAGACCGTTCTGGATCGCCTGACCGGCGCCTATGCGCTGGCGGTGCTGATCGAGGGCGAGGACGGCCTGATCCTGGGCGCCCGCCGCGGCAGCCCGCTGGTGGTCGGCTGGGGCGAGGGCGAGATGTACCTGGGCTCGGACGCCCTGGCGGTCGGCCCCTTCACCCAGAAGATCAGCTATCTGGAGGAAGGCGATTTCGTCGCCATCGACCGGAGCGGCGCCCGGATGTTCGACGCCTCGGGCGCGCCGGCGGATCGTCCGATCGTCCAGGTTTCGGCCTCCTCGGCCCTGGTCGAGAAGGGCGAGTACCGGCACTTCATGGAGAAGGAGATCCATGAACAGCCGGACAGCGTCCAGCACACGCTGTCGGAATATCTGGACTTCGTGAACGGCAAGGCCAAGTCGGGCGAGATCGATTTCGCCACGATCGAGCGCATCCAGATCGTCGCCTGCGGCACCGCCTTCTACGCCGGCCAGATCGGTCGATACGCCTTCGAGCGGCTGGCCGGCCTGCCATGCGACGTCGAGATCGCCTCGGAGTTCCGCTACCGCCACCCGGCCCTGACCAAGGGCACGCTCGCCGTGGCCGTCAGCCAGTCGGGCGAGACCGCCGACACCCTGGCCAGCCTGACCTGGTGCAAGGCCCAGGGCCTGAAGACCGCCGCACTGGTCAACGTCCATTCGTCCTCGATGGCGCGTGAGGCCGGAACGCTGTGGCCGACCCACGCCGGGCCGGAAATCGGGGTCGCCTCGACCAAGGCCTTCACCGCCCAGGTCGCCGCCCTCCTCGCCCTTGCGGTGACGGCCGGCGTGCAGCGGGGCCGTATCGATCCGGCGACGGAGGGGGAACTGGTCCGGGCCCTGTTCGAGGCGCCGCGCCTGATCGCGGAGTCCATGGCCATGGAAGGGTCCCTGAAGGACGTCGCGCACGATCTGTCGAAGGCGACGGACGTGCTGTTCCTGGGCCGGGGCGCGATGTTCCCCCTAGCCATGGAGGGCGCGCTGAAGCTCAAGGAGATCAGCTATATCCATGCCGAGGGCTATGCCGCCGGCGAGCTGAAGCACGGCCCGATCGCCCTGATCGACGAGGAGACCCCGACCATCGCCCTGGCGCCGCTCGACGATGTGTTCGAGAAGACCGCCTCCAATCTGCAGGAGATCGCCGCGCGCGGCGGCCCGGTCATCATGATCGCCCCGAAGGGCGCGCCCGACCCTCACGGCGCCGGCATCCGTCGGGTTGACGCCCCGGACTGCCATTCGCTGATCGCACCGCTGATCTACGCCATCCCGGTACAGCTGCTGGCCTACTATACGGCCGTGCAGAAGGGCACCGACGTGGACCAGCCGCGCAACCTGGCGAAGTCCGTCACGGTCGAGTGATCGCTTCTTTGACGAAATGCGTTAGGGTCCCCGACCCTTCTGTTCAGGATACCGCATGACCACCCAGACCCGCCGCCTGCGCAAGGCCGTGCTGCCCGTCGCAGGCCTCGGCACCCGCGTTCTGCCCGGCACCAAGACCACGCCCAAGGAACTGCTGAACGTCGTCGACCGGCCGATCCTGAGCTACATCGTCGAGGAGGCCCGTGAGGCGGGGATCGAGCATATCGTCTTCGTGACCGGCCGCTCGAAGGGCGCGATCGAGGACTATTTCGACCACCAGATCGAGCTCGAGGCCCAGTTGGCCGCGAAGGGCAAGACCGAAATCCTGGCCATGATGAACGCCGAACTGGCCCAGGCGGGCGAGATGAGCTTCACCCGGCAGATGCAGCCCAAGGGGCTGGGCCACGCCGTCTGGTGCGCGCGGGACATCATCGGCGACGAGCCGTTCGCGGTCATCCTGCCGGACGTGATCGTCGATGGTCAGCCCGGCGCGCTGAAACAGCTGGCCGACGTCTATGCCGAGATCGGCGGCAACGTCATCGGCGTGGAGCAGGTGCCCGAGAGCGAGACCCACAAATACGGCATCGTCGATCCCGATGGACGGGACGGCAATCGCATCCACATGCGGGGCATGGTCGAGAAGCCGGCCAAGGGCACGGCGCCGTCGAACCTGTCGATTTCGGGCCGCTACATCCTGCAGCCGGAGATCTTCGACATTCTGGAGACCCAGGAGCGGGGCGCCGGCGGCGAGATCCAGCTGACGGACGGCATGGCCCGGTTGATGACGGAGCAGGCTTTCACGGCGGTCGAGTATGCCGGCGTGACCCACGACTGCGGCGACAAGATCGGGCTGCTTCGCGCCAACGTGGCGCTGGCCCTGAAACGACCGGATCTGGGCGCCGCGGCCCGGGACGCGATCAGCGCGCTTCTGGTCTGAACCTGCGCTCGAGGGTTCTGTTCGCCCCGTTGCAGCTATAGGCCGAGGCGTTCGTGACGCCGATGTCGGGCGTCAGAACACCCCCCTGCCGGCTGCACAGCGCGGACTGTTCGGCCAGCTTCGCATCCGCGCGCGGCAAGGACGACGACGTGGCGCACGCGGTCAGCGCGCCCGCCGTCAACAGAACCGGTAACCACTTCATCGGCGCACTCCCTTTTCCGGAGAGCCTATGTCGGGCTGCAAGGCGCCGCAACCCACACGCGAGTCCGGGCCCCGCGCCAGATTGCCGCGAGGCCGGTCTCACCGGGAGGCGGGACCAAGGGCGGGATCAGCCGCCCGGAGCGCGCGCCGTGCCGCCGCGGATCTCGCAGACATTGTCCAGTTGAGGGCGACCGGTCTGGCTGCCGGTCGGGGCCAGAATGCCGCCCCGCGCCTCACAGTCGGCGGACAGCCGCTGCTCCTGCGCGACGTAGCTGTTGACGCCGCCGCCCGTCGAGCAGGCGGCCAGCGCGAGGCCGAGGAGCACGGGGGCGACGATAATCGAGGTACGCATGGCCTTCTCCTTTGTTCAGGACAATGTGGCGGCCGGTTTCCGGTTCCGTTCGACCGCTTCGACCAGCCGGTCGAGATCGGCGGGTGCGGACAGACGATGGTCCCCCCCGGCCACAAGGTCCAGCGTGATATCGCCGCCCTGCAGGCGTTCGGTAAGCTCGACCTGATGACGCCATGGGACGACATCGTCCTTACGCCCCTGAAGGATTTGCACCGGCGTCGTGATGTCGATGACGCCGTCCAGCAACAGCCACTGGCGGGCTTCCTCGAACATGTGGCGGGTCAGGACATACTCGCCCAGCCCTTCCTCGGTGATCAGGGCCTCGCCGTCGCGGACGATGGCCTGACGGATATGATCGGCCAGTCCCGGCCACATCAGCCGCTCGGTGAAGTCCTGCGCCGGATTGACCAGCACCAGTCCGGCCACCCGCTCCGGTCGGGCAATGGCGGCCAGCAGGGCCACCCAGCCGCCCATAGACGACCCGACCGGGATCACCGGACCCTCAAGGCTGTCGATCAGGGCGATGGCGTCCTCGCGCCAGCGGCCGATGGTGGCCTGACGCCAGTCGCCGGACGAGGCGCCGTGGGCGAAATGGTCGTAGCGGACATAGTTCCAGCCCCGCTCACGCGCCGCGGCGTCCAGCGCCAGCGCCTTGGTTCCTTCCATGTCGGAGCGGAAGCCGCCGATCCAGATCACCGTCGGACCGGCGCCGGACACCCGCTTCAGGGCCAGGGTTTCACCGTCGGGGCGGGTCAGGTGTTCGACATCGTCCATGGCGGTTCCTCTCGCGAAAACGTTCGAGGACTGATAGCGAACCCTGACTGTCCAAGCGAAGGCTGAATGCGCGTGTCCGACCCCAAGGTCCTGTTCGTCACCTCCAACCGCATCGGCGACTGCGTCATCTCCTCCGGCGTGATCCGCGAGATCGGGCGCCAGATCCCGGGCGCGAAGATCACCGTGGCCTGCGGTCGTCCGCCCGCGCCCTTCTTCCGCAATGCGCCGGGCGTCGAGCGGACCATCATCCTCGACAAGAAGAAGATGGCCGGACACTGGGTCGACCTGTGGAAGCAGGTCGTCGGCACGCGCTGGGACATGGTGGTCGATATCCGCGGCTCGGCCTTGTCCTACCTGATCCCGGCGAAGCGGCGGGTGATCTACAACCGGTCGTGGGAGACCGGCCTGCGCAAGGTCGAGATGGTGTCGCGCCTGATGGGCTCGCAGACGCCCCTGAACCCGGAAATCTGGCTGGACGATCAGGCGCGCGCCGAAGCCGCCGCCGTCATCGACCCGCAGCTGGCCGGCGGCGCCGGACCCGGCCCGATCCTCGCCCTGGCCCCCATCGCGCACCAGCCGGGCAAGAGCTGGCCGGCGGACCGCTGGGGCCGGCTGGTCGAGACGCTGAAGGCCGATCCGCGCTTCGACGGCTGGCGCTTCATGCCTGTGGGCGGGCCCGGCGACCGGCCGCCGGCGACCCCTGCGCTGGAGGCGGCGGGCGAACGCGGGATCGACTTCGTCGGCAAGGGCGACATCCTGGCGTCCGCCGCCGCCATCGACCGGGCGGACCTGTTCGTCGGCAACGATTCCGGTCTGATGCACGTGTCGGCGGCGCTGGGCGGGCCGACGCTGGGCCTGTTCGGCCCGACCGAGTGGTGGCTGTACGGCCCCTGGGGTCCGAAGACCCGCACCGTGGCCTCCAACGAGACGCGCGGCCAGTTCGCCCCCATCGAGGACCTGACGGTCGAGCATGTCTATGCTGCGGTGCTGGCGCTACACGCCGACTTCATCGCGGCGGCCAAGCCCGTCACGCCTTGAAAATACGGGGTTTGAGGCTCATATAGGCCACCCGAGGGGAACGCCGCGATTTATCGCGCGCTTCTTCTCGTCAGAATCTCAAACGTCTTCGACCACATAAGGAAACGACGCCCATTCGCCGTCCGATGCAAACGCCGCCCGTGAAAGACGGGCCGCCCATCAACCAGGAAATCCGCGCCACCCGCGTTCTGCTCATTGACCAGAACGGCGAAAAACAGGGCGTGATGCCGCTGTCGGCCGCGCTGGAGGCCGCCGAGGAGGCGGGTCTGGATCTGGTCCAGATCGTCGCCAACGCCGACGCCCCGGTCTGCAAGATCCTGGATTACGGCAAGCATCGCTTCCAGGAGCAGAAGAAGAAGGCGGAGGCGCGCAAGCGTCAGAAGGTCGTCGAGCTGAAAGAAATCAAGCTCCGTCCGAACATCGACACCCACGACTATGAGGTGAAGGCCAAGGCCATGCACCGCTTCTTCGACGAAGGCGACAAGGTGAAGGTCACCCTGCGCTTCCGTGGTCGTGAAATGGCGCACCCGGAACTGGGCATGAAGCTGCTCAACAAGGTGCAGGCCGACTTCGACGAAGTGGCCAAGGTCGAATACGCCCCGCGTATGGAAGGCCGCCAGATGATCATGATCCTGGCGCCGCGCTGAGCCGGACGATCCGGTCCTGAACCTGAAACGCCCCGGCTGCCGCCGGGGCGTTTTTGCATGTGCGGGGGCCGCGCTTGCCTGCCCGATACATCCCAGTGATATGGTGGCGTTCTCACGGGGGTTGAAACGCCAGATGATCGTCCGTCACTTCATCGCAGCCGCCTGCGCGGCGCTTCTGGTCGGCGCAGGCGCGCCCGTCGCCGCCCAGGCCCCGGCAAGCCCGCCGCCGCTCACGGCCTATGCAGCCCTTCCCGTGATGGAAAGCCCCGCCCTTTCGGCCGACGGCGGGCGGCTGGCCTATATCGACCGGACCGACGGCCAGGCGAGCGTGGTGGTCCGCGATCGTCTGACCGGGGAGGTCACCGCCAACGTCGCCATCGGCGACCGACTGGTGCGCGGCGTGTTCTGGGCCTCGCCCAACCATGTCGTGCTGCGTACGACAGTGCTGGACCAGACCCCGTTCGGCTACGGCGAATACCAGCTGATGGACGTGGTCAATCTGGACACCGGACGGGCCGCCCGGGTTCTCAACGAAGCCGAGCGCCGCACCTTCCCCATGATCTGGGGCTCGTCACGCGGGACCTACAACGGGCAGCCGGTCCTGTATGTGAACGGCGTCGGCGAGGTCGCGCGCGGCGGCTATGCGATGAACCTGTACCGGATTGATCTGGACAGCGGGCGAGGCCGGATCCAGGAAGAAGGCGTCGAGAACCTGCAGGGCTATCTGCTCCGCCCGGACGGGACGATCGCCGGCCGGGAAATCTACAACTCGGTCGACGGCCGCTGGCGGCTGGAAGCCCGCACCGGATCCGGCTGGCGCGAACTTCAGTCCACACGCGCGCTTCTGGACCCGCCGTCGGTCCTCGGCTTCGGTCGCGACCTGACGACCCTGGCCATCGCCGGCGAAGACGCCGACGGCCTGGGCGTGGTGAGCCAGATCGACCTCCAGGGCCAGCCCGCCGCCGAACCGATCGTCCTGCCGTCCCGACCCAACCAGATCATCCGCAACACCCAGTTCGGCATCGTGGGACTGGGCTTCTACGGAGAGGCGCAGGAGTACGGCTTTCTGGAGCCCGCCCTGCAGGCGCGGTGGGGCCAGATTCGCCAGGCCTTCGCCGGCAAGCAGGTGACGCTGACCTCCTACAGCGATGACTTCAACCAGATGGTCCTGTTTGTGGAAGGCGCCGGCGAGACCGGCGCATTCTATATTTTCGACGCCACGACCGGACGGATGTCCCTTCTGCGTCGCGCGCGACCCGACGTTCCCGCCGCCTCGCTGGCCGACCGCCGGGCGGTGACCTACCCGGCGGCGGACGGCCTGGCGATTCACGGCTACCTGACCCTGCCCTCCGGCCGCGAGGCGCGCGGCCTGCCGCTGATCGTCCTGCCCCACGGAGGGCCTCAGGCCCGTGATGAGGCCGGCTTTGACTGGTGGGCCGAGGCCCTGGCCTCGCGAGGCTATGCGGTGCTGCAGCCGAATTTCCGGGGCTCCGAGGGCTACGGCAACACCTTCATCGAGGCCGGCTACGGCGAATGGGGCCGCAAGATGCAGACGGACCTGTCCGACGGCGTTCGCTGGCTGGCGGGACAGGGCGTGATCGACCCGGCCCGGGTCTGCATCGTCGGCGCCAGCTATGGCGGTTACGCCGCCATGGCCGGGATGACCCTTGATGCCGGAGTGTACCGTTGCGGCGTGGCCGTGGCCGGCGTGTCCGACCTGCGGCAGATGCTGCGGTTCGAGGAGAGCGAAGGCGCGCGCGGCCGCCGCAACCCGGCGATCCGCTACTGGAATCGCTTCATGGGCGGAACCGGCTCCGGCGACGCTTCGCTGGACGCGCGCTCGCCGGCCCAACTGGCGGATCGCCTGTCCGGCCCCCTGTTGCTGATCCACGGCCGCAACGACACCGTGGTGCCGTTCGAGCAGAGCACCCTGATGCAGACCGCTGCCCGCGCCGCCGGCAAGCCGGTCCGGCTGGTCGCGCTGGAAGGCGAGAACCACAACCTCTCCTATTCCGCGACACGGCTGCAGATGCTGCAGGAACTGGTTGCCTTCCTGGAAACCAACAATCCCGCGAACTGAGCGCCGGCGCTTGCCCCGGAGACGCGTCAACGGTTAGTTGCGCCGTCGCGCGCGTTTCTCGCCGCAGGGGGAGTTCTGTCTTGTCGATTCGCATTCCGGCGGCTCTGGCCGTCGCACTCACGCTCGCCGTCCACACAGCCGCCACGGCCCAGACCCCCGCGCAGACCCCGCCTCCGCTGTCGGCCTACGGCGCCCTGCCTGCGGTCGAGCACGCCCGTGTCTCGCCCGGCGGCGACCGGCTGGCGCTGGTCACCGTCGCCGGCGACGACCGCGTCCTGGTCGTTCTCGATCCCCACGCGGGCCAGATGCTGGGACGCATCGAAGTCGGTCTGGCCAAGGTGCGCGACCTGACGTGGATCGGCGAGAACAACCTCATGATCACCACGACCAGCACCCAGTCGCTGAGCGATCTGGGCGGCCGTCGAGGCGAACTGCGGCTCGGTCAGATCTATGACATCGAGCGGCGGCGGCTGGTTTCGGTCCTGCAGAACGCCTCCGGGGTGAGTCCCCTGCTCGCCGGCGCCGTCGAGGTCCGCCGACTGCCCGAAGGCGAGGTCGCCTTCGTTCGCGCCTTCAGCTTCGGAACCGAGCGCACCAGCCTCTACCGACTGGACCCCGCCAGCGGACGCGGCCGCGAGGCGGTCCGGCTGGGCGATGAGATCCGGGGCCTGGTGCTGGACGCCGAAGCCCTGCCGGTCGCCGGATCGACCTATGTGCAGGCCTCCGGCAGGTGGGGCCTGGGCTTCTGGAACGGCCGCAGCTTTGATGAAGTCTGGTCAACCACCGCGCCGCTCGACCCGCCCTACATCATGGGCCTCGGACGCGATGGGCGGTCTGTTCTGGTCTCGGCCCGCCGGGACGACAACCGGACGAACGCCGATGAGAACGGGTCGGCGGTTTACGAGGTGAACGCCGACGGCGCCTGGACCCCGATGCCCCTCGGCGGGCGGGTCTATCCGCTGTACCACCCGGTCACCGAAGCCCTTTTCGGCAGCGCCCGCTCGACGGACAACGGAACGGAGTATCGCTTCCTCGACCCGACGGCATCCACGGCGTGGACCACCGTCGCCGGGGCGCTTGACGGCCGGTCGCCCGACCTCGCCGACTGGAGCGACGACATGCAGACCGTCCTGGCCTACACCTCGGGGCCGGGCGACTCCGGCTCCTATCATCTGATCGATCTGGAGCGCCGCACCATGAATGTGGTCGGGCAGGCCTACCCGTCGATCACCGGCGACCTGGTCGGCACAGTGACGCCCATCGAGTACGCCGCCGCCGACGGCCTGAAAATTCACGGCTACCTGACCCTGCCGCCCGGCGTGGCCAGCCCGCAGGGACTGCCCCTGGTCGTTCTGGCGCACGGCGGTCCGGCCTCCCACGATACGATGGGATTTGACTGGTGGGCCCAGGCCACGGCCTCCCGCGGCTATGCCGTTCTGCAGGCGAACTTCCGCGGCTCAACCGGCTATGGGCAGGCCTTCCTGGAGGCCGGCTACGGTGAATGGGGGCGCAAGATGCAGACCGACCTGTCCGACGGCGTCCGCTACCTGGCCGCCCAAGGCGTGATCGATCCGGCGCGTGTCTGTATCGTGGGCGCGAGCTACGGAGGTTACGCCGCCCTGGCCGGGCCGACCCTTGATCGTGGGGTGTATCGCTGCGCGATCTCCGTCGCCGGCGTCTCGGATCTCCGCCGGATGGTCGAGAGCGAGGCCCGCGAGGCCGGACGCCCCAACACGGAGACGGTTCGCTACTGGAACCGCTTCATGGGCGCCTCGCGGCTGGGCGATCGCGCCATCGACGCCCTGTCCCCGGCTCGACTGGCCGATCAGGCGGATGCGCCGATCCTGCTGATCCACGGCAAGGACGACACGGTGGTGCCGATCGAACAGAGCCGACTGATGGCCGACGCCCTGCGCCGGGCCGGCAAGCCGGTCGAGTTCATCGAACTCCAGGGCGAAGATCACTGGCTGTCCCGCTCGGACACACGACAGAGGATGCTGGAGGAGACCCTGCGTTTTCTTCAGGCTCACAACCCGGCGAACTGAGACTCAGCTTGCCTTGAGCGCCTGCTTCGACTAGAAGCCGCGCCTTCGCGTACCGAACCGCCGGGCGAACAGGCATGCCTGGGCGGTTCCTAATCAGGGTTGGCGTCCATGGGCTCAAGTGGCCTGCAGGCGGCGACCCACTCAAAATGAGAGAGTGAAAATGCCGAAGCTGAAGACGAAGTCGGGCGCCAAGAAGCGCTTCAAATTCACCGCCACGGGCAAGGTCAAGGCCGGCGTCGCCGGTAAGCGCCACCGCCTGATCAGCCACAACTCGAAGTACATCCGCCAGAACCGCGGCACTTCGGTCATGGCCGACGCCGACGCCAAGAAGATCAAGTCCTACATGCCGTACGCCTGATCGGCGCACGCAGCAGACTGATCCAACCGCAACGAATTTGAACGACAGTCCCTCAAGCAGCGAGACCCCGCGGGTCGAGCGGTAGGGACTTCCCGATTAAAGAGAAAACATCATGGCTCGCGTTACCCGGGGCGTTACGTCCCACGCCAAGCACAAGAAGGTTCTGAAGCAGGCCAAGGGCTTCTACGGCCGCCGCAAGAACACCATCCGCACCGCCAAGGCCGCCGTTGATCGCGCCGGCCAGTACGCCTACCGCGACCGTCGCACCAAGAAGCGCAACTTCCGCGCCCTGTGGATCCAGCGCATCAACGCCGCGGCCCGTATCGAAGGCTTCACCTACTCGCAGTTCATCAACGGCCTGAACAAGGCCGGCATCGAACTGGACCGCAAGGTTCTGGCCGCCATGGCCGCCGACGAAGCCGGCTTCAAGGCGATCGCCGACAAGGTCCGTGACGCTCTGAAGGCCGCCTGAGTCCTTCCGATCTGATCGATTGAAATGCGCCCGCTCCGGCTGACCGGGGCGGGCGTTTTCGTATCCACGGGCCGCCGGACGTGACGAATGCGTCCGCGCCCGCTAGACGACTGCCCACAATGACCGATCTCGCCCAACTCGAACTCGACCTGATCAACGCCATCGGCTCGGCGGAGACCGCCGCGGCCGTCGAGGACATCCGCGTCGCCGCCCTCGGCAAGTCCGGCTCCATCTCCGGCCTGCTGAAAGGCATGGGCGCGATGAGCCCTGACGAGCGCCGCGAGCAAGGCCCGAAGATCAACGGCCTTCGCGACCGCGTGCAGTCCGCCCTGGCCGCCCGCAAGGCCGCGCTGGAGGCCGCCGAACTGGACGCCCGGCTGAAGGCCGAGCACGTCGACCTGACCCTGCCGCCGCGCCCGCGCCGGACCGGCAGCGTGCACCCGACCATGCAGGTGATGGACGAGATGATCGCCATCTTCGCCGACATGGGATTCGCGGTCGCCGAAGGGCCGGACGTCGAGGATGACTTCCACAACTTCACCGCCCTGAACTTCCCGCCCAAGCACCCGGCGCGGGAGATGCACGACACCTTCTTCCTGAAGCCCGATCCGGAAACGGGCGAGCGCAAGGTGCTGCGCACCCACACCAGCCCGGTGCAGGTGCGCACCATGATGAGCCAGACGCCGCCGATCCGGATCATCGCGCCCGGCCGGACCTTCCGGAAGGACAGCGACGCCACCCACACCCCGATGTTCCACCAGGTCGAGGGGCTGGTGATCGACAAGGCCATCCACATGGGCCACCTGAAGTGGACGCTGGAGACCTTCGTCGCCCGGTTCTTCGAGCTGGACGGCGTCGACGCCCGCTTCCGCCCGCACCATTTCCCGTTCACCGAGCCGTCGGCCGAGATGGACATCCGTTGTGACCGCTCGGGCGGCGAGCTGAAGCTGAACACCGGCGACAGCTGGATGGAGATCCTGGGCTGCGGCATGGTGCACCCCAATGTCCTGCGCGCCTGCGGCATCGACCCGGATGAGTATCAGGGCTTCGCCTTCGGCATGGGCGTGGATCGTCTGGCGATGCTGAAATACGGCATCTCGGACCTGCGCCCGATGTTCGAGGCCGACACGCGGTGGCTGGCCCACTACGGATTCTCCGCCTTCGCCGCGCCGAACCCGGCCAGCGGCCTGAGCTAATTCCAGAGACGAGAGACGATCATGACCGACACCCCCAAGACCACGACGCTGGAGTCCGTCGCCCAGCAGGATCTGCTCAGCCGCGACGCCTACAGCAAGGAAGCGATCTGGCTCCCGGCCATGACGGTGCAGCACTGGAACGCCGGCAAGATGAGCATCAAGGACAAGACGTTCACTGACTGCCTGATCGAGGGTCCCGGCGTGATCGCCGTGATGAACGGGACGACGTTCGATTCCTGCGCCATGGGCACCACCTCCGACACCCGGAACCTGCTCTACCGCCCCCTGGGCGACAAGCTGGCCGGCGTGATCGGCATGGAGAATTGCACCTTCGTGCGTTGCCGCTTCGCCCAGGTGGGCTTCACCGGCTCGGAAGACCTGCTGGAGCAACTGCAGTCGGGCGTGAAGACCCTGACCGAACTCGCACCCGGAACCGCTTCGTGAAATTCACCCTCTCCTGGCTGAAGGACCATCTGGACACCGAGGCTGACGTCTCGGCGGTCGCTGACGCCATGACCATGGCCGGCCTTGAGGTCGAGGACGTTCATGACCCGGTGGCGGCTCTCGCCCCGTTCAGCGTGGCCAGGATCATTTCGGCCGAACGCCATCCCAATGCCGACCGCCTGCAGGTCTGTCAGGTCGAGACCATCGACGGGATGAAGGAAATCGTCTGCGGCGCGCCGAACGCGCGCGCGGGGCTGACCACCATCTACGCCCCCATCGGCGCCTATGTGCCCGGCCTGGGCGTGACCCTGGTCGAGAAGCCGGTGCGCGGCGTGGTGTCGAACGGCATGCTGTGCTCCGCCGCCGAGCTTGAGCAGCCGGGCGAGAGCGACGGCATCCTCGAGCTGAGCGACGCCCTGCAGGTCGGCACGCCCGCCGCCGGCGTCTTCGGCGCCGAGCCGGTGATCGACTTTGAAGTGACCCCGAACCGGCCCGACTGGCTGGGCGTGGCGGGCATCGCCCGTGACCTCGCCGCGGCCGGTCTGGGCACGCTGAAGACCCCGGCCATCGACCCGGTCGCCGGAAGCTTCGCCTCGCCGATCACGGTGCGCCTCGACGCGCCCGGGATGTGCCCGGTCTTCGCCGGCCGCACCATCCGCGGCGTGAAGAACGGCCCGTCGCCCGAGTGGCTGAAGCGCCGTCTGGAAGCCATCGGCCTGCGCTCGATCAACCGGCTGGTCGATGTGACCAACCTGATCTCCTACGACCGCGCCCGCCCGCTCCACGTCTATGACATCGCCAAGCTGTCGGGCAGCGAGATCATCGTCCGCGCCGGGCAGGTCTCGAAGGAGACCGGCGAGCACGAGCATCTGATCGCGCTGGACGGCAAGACCTACGCCGTTGATCCCTCGATGTGCGTCATCTCCGACGCGGGCGGCGAACGCCCCATCGGCCTGGGTGGCGTCATGGGCGGCGAGAGCACCGGCTGCTCGGACGAAACCGTCGACGTCTTCGTCGAGTGCGCCTGGTTCGACCCCATTCTGATCGCGCAGACGGGCCGGACCCTGGCCCTGACCTCGGACGCCCAGTACCGGTTCGCGCGCGGCGTGGACACGGCCTCGGTCGTGCCGGGCGTCGAGCTGGCGACGAAGCTCATTCGCGACCTGTGCGGCGGCGAGCCGTCGGAAGTGACCGTCGTCGGCCAGGCTCCGGCCGTACCGACCGCCTTCGCCTTCGACCCGGCCCGCGTCGGCTCGCTGACCGGCCTGTCGCTGACGGAAGACCGCATCGCCGGGATCCTGATCGCGCTGGGCTTCGAGGTTGAGCGCGGTTCGCCGTGGTCGGTGACCCCGCCCTCGTGGCGCCGCGACGTGGACGGCCCCGCCGACCTGGTGGAAGAGGTCGCCCGTATCGAGGGCTTCGACCAGCTGCCGGCGACGCCGCTGCCCGATCAGGGCGCGCCGTCGAAGGGGGTGCTGAACCCGCGTCAGGCGCGCGTGCGTCTGGCCCGCCGGGCGCTGGCGGCCATGGGCTATGCGGAGGCCGTCACCTGGTCCTTCACCAAACAGTCGATCGCGGCCCTGTTCGGCGGCGGCGATGACAGGCTGGTGCTGGAGAATCCGATCGCGGCCGATCTGGACTGCATGCGGCCCTCGGCCCTGCCGAACCTGATCCAGGCGGCGGCGCGCAACGCGGCGCGCGGCCACGCCGACGCCGCCCTGTTCGAGATCGGACCGATCTATCTGGACGACCAGCCGAATGGCCAGCGGACGGTGATCGCCGGCCTGATCGCGCCCCGCGCGGCCCGTCACTGGGGCGGCGCGCCGGAGGACGCCCTGTTCCAGCTGAAGGGCGACCTGATCGCCCTGCTGGACCAACTGGGCGCCCCGACCGGCTCGCTGCAGCTGGTCCAGGGGCAGAACCGCGACTGGTGGCACCCGGGCCGCTCGGCCCGCCTGCAGCTGGGCCCGAAGAACATCATGGTCGAGTTCGGCGCCCTGCACCCCCGCGTGCTGAAGGCGCTGGACGCCGACGCCCCCATGCTGGCCTTCGAGATCGTGCTGGACTCGGTCCCCGAGCCCCGGGGCGCCAGGTCCAAGACGCGCGGCAAGGCTGATCTGTCGACCCTGATGCCGCTGACTCGCGACTTCGCCTTCGTGGTCGAGGAAGCCAAGGCCGTCGGCGACCTGACCCGTGTTGTCGCCGGGGCCGACAAGGCCCTGATCGCGGATGTGCGCGTGTTCGACGTCTATCGCGGCAAGGGCGTGGACGACGGCTTCAAGTCGGTGGCCCTGGAGGTCGAACTCCAGCCTGTCGACGCCACCCTGACCGACGCGGAGATCGAGGCCGTCTCGGCCAAGGTCGTCGCCGCGGCGACCAAGCTGGGCGCGACCCTGCGGGGCTGAGCATGGCGTATCTGACCCGCCGCCTGAGGGCGGCGGGTCAGTTCCCCGACAGCGACGTCGAGCGCCGCGCGTGTGCGTGGGACGCTCCATGGCAATCTCTCGTTAACTTTACGGCCCCAAGGCTGACGCAAAGCCCGGCGACGGTGGGTTGAACGCCCCGCGTGAGCCGGGCGGACCATCCCGACCCCGGAGCCCAGCCCATGCACCGCCGCCAGTTGATCTTCTCGGGCCTCGCCGCCTCCGGCGCCGCCGGCCTGTCCGCCTGCGCCAGCACCGGCCCGAATGACCCCAACTACCCGATCCGCTCGGACGCGACCGCGCCGACCTATACCTCCGACGAGCTGATCGCCGCCGGGTCGCGCGAACTGGGCATCGCCGCCGAGGCTATCGGCGGCGCCATCGAGCGGGTCTTCGCCGATCAGGGCGGCGCCCCGACCGCCTATATCGCGGGCGAAGAGGGCGCCGGCGCCGCCGGTGTCGGCCTGCGCTATGGCCGCGGCGCCCTGCATATGAAGGACCTTTCGGCCTCGCAGGAAATCTTCTGGCAGGGCATCTCGATCGGCTGGGACGTCGGCGGCAACGGCAGCCGGGTCTTCACCCTCGTGTACGGTCTCTACTATCCGGACATGATCTATCGCCGGTACCCCGGCGTGGAGGGCTCGGCCTACCTCGTGGGCGGTCTGGGCGTGAACTACCAACGCGCCGACGGCATCGTCCTGGCCCCGATCCGCACCGGCGTCGGCCTGCGTCTGGGCGCCAACGTCGGCACGATGTCCTACAGCCGCCAGCGCAACGTTCTGCCGTTCTAGACCGCCATGCCCAGGGCGGGGGCCATCGTCGCGGTCGCCCTTCTGGCGCTGGCGGGTTGCCAGCGCCCGCCCCCGCCGACGGACATCACCAGCCTGTTGAGGGCGCAGGGCTTCGACTTCCTCGACACGCCTGAAGTGACCATCAGTCCGATCTGCTCGGTGGATGTCGGCCGGACGCGATACGATTTCTTCTGGTACGAGTGGCGTCAGCGGCCGGAGGACGCCCCCGGCGCGGCGCTTCATGCCGCCCACCGCCTGATCCAGCTCGGTGACGGCCGGACCTACGACGGCCACTACGGCAGCCTGCAGCCTGAAGACCGTCCAACCTGTCGACCCGATCATCGCGAACTGGTTTTCAGCGCGAGCCCGGATGATGTGAGGAACCACGGCCTCCCGACAAACACCACGATCACCGTCGGGAAGGACGGCCTGCCGGGGCAGATTCTCGTCAACGGTCAGATCTACATTCGCGACCGCTAGGCCGCCGCGATCATCGCCTCGAGGCCCTCGCGCCAGCCCGGATATTTCGGCCGCCAGCCCAGCTCCGCCTTGGCCTTCGCGTTCGAGAGGCGTTTGGAGTCGCGATAGAAGCGGCGCATGGCGTCGGACACCGACGGGTCGTCCAGATCAACCTCGGGCGGCAGGGGAAGGCCCAGCCGTTTCGCCGCGCCCTCGATGACCACATCCGCCGCTGACGGTTCGTCGTCGCACAGGGTGTAGGCCGCCTCCGGGTGGGGGCGGGCCATGGAGGCGAACAGGCCGGATACGGCGTCGTCGACATGAACCCGATTGAACACCTGTCCCGGCTTGCGGACGATCCGGGCCGTGCCGTCGCGCAGGCGATCCAGCGGCGAGCGCCCGGGGCCGTAGAGGGCGGGGAGGCGGAACAGCTGCACCGTCAGCCCCATGCCCCGTCCGGCGTCCAGCCAGTCCCGTTCGGCCCGGACGCGCCGGGCGCCTTCGAGCGAAGCCGCGTTCAGCTCATCGTCCTCGAAGGCCCAGCCGCCCGCGCGGTCGCCATAGACGGCGGTGGAAGAGATATAGCCGATCCAGTCCGGCCAGGCGCCCGAGGCGGTGATGGCGGGGATGAGGGCCTTCAGCCCCGGACAGCCGTGACCGTCCGGCGGGGCGGTGACCAGCAAAGCCGATGCGCCGGCGACGGCTTTCGCCAGCGCCGCTTCATCCGCCGGATCAACGGCGCCGATCTCCTCGGCCTCCAGCGCGGCGCGGGTCCCGGGATCGCGGGAGGTGGCGACGGCGCGACCGCCCTGGCGGACGGCCTCCAGCGCCGCGGCGCGGCCCAGCCAGCCGCCGCCGAAGACCAGCAGCGAAACGGGCGAAGCGGCGTCGGACATCAGACCTCAGGCGGAACGGGCGTGGTCGGCGGCGCCGCTGGAAACGGTGACGCTTTCGCTCTTCAGCGCTTCGGCGCGCTTCCCGTTCCAGCTGGAGACGCAGGGAATCTTGCTGCGGTCGGCGCGGTCGGCATAGCGGCGGGCGATTTCTGTCACGTCCTGCATCAGGCCTTCGGCGAGGGTGATGGGCTTGAGGCCCAGCTCCCGGAACTGGTCATTGGCCACGACCAGCTCGTTCTCGTCGGCTTCCTGGCGCGGATTGGGCACGTTGTGGACCTCGGCGCCGGTCATGCCCGCCACCATGGCCGCCAGGTCGCGGACGCGGCGGCTCTCGGTCATCTGATTGAGGATCTTCACCCGTTCACCTGACTTCGGCGGGTTCTTCAGGGCCAATTCGACGCAGCGGACGGTGTCCTGGATGTGGATGAAGGCGCGGGTCTGGCCACCCGAGCCGTGCACCGTCAGCGGATAGCCGACGGCCGCCTGCATCAGGAACCGGTTCAGCACGGTGCCGTAGTCGCCGTCGTAGTCGAAGCGGTTGATCAGCCGCTCGTCCTGCCGGGTTTCCTCGGTCTGGGCGCCCCAGACGATGCCCTGGTGCAGGTCGGTGATCCGGACACCGTCGTTCTTGGCGTAGAACTGGAACAGCAGAGCGTCCTGGGTCTTGGTCATGTGGTAGATCGAGCCCGGGTTCGGCGGGAACAGGATTTCCTGCTCGGTCGGGCCGAAATCGGTGTCCACCGTGACCTTCAGATAGCCCTCGGGGATGCGCAGGCCGGCGGTCGTGTAGCCATAGACCCCCATGGTGCCCAGATGGGCCAGGTGCACGTCGCGCCCGCTCTCCACGATGGCGGCCAGCAGATGGTTGGTGGCGTTGAGGTTGTTGTCGACCGTGTACAGCTTGTGCCGTGCGGACTTCATCGAATAGGGCGCGGCGCGCTGTTCGGCGAAGTGGACGACGCTGTCGGGTTTCCAGTCACGGATGAGGGTGACGAGGCGATCGAATTCCTTGCCGACCGTCATGTTCACGAACTCGATGGTCTTGCCCGAGACCTCTTTCCAGGCGGCGATGCGTTCGCCCATCGTCCGGATCGGGGTGAGGGACTGGACCTCCAGCTCGTTGTCGATGTTCCGGCGACTGAGGTTGTCGACGACGCAGACGTCCCAGCCCCGCGCCGACAGATGCAACGCCGTCGGCCAGCCGCAAAAGCCGTCACCGCCCAGAACCAGTACGCGCATCGTCATCCTCGTCATTACCTGACGCCCTGCCTACCGGAAGCGGGCGGGTCGTCAAAGCGTCGCCTTGGCGCAGCCTCACCGGCGTGGGCGGGACTTCCAGTCGGCCCGGCTCTGCCCCCAGGCGTCGACCGTGACGTCCGCGAAGGGCGGCGGCAGGCGCGTCGGCCCCAGATTCCGTGAGCCGACCCGCGCCGCAAGGCGCTGCGACGGCGTATTGTCCGGGTCGATGCAGTGGATCACATCCGCCCAGCCCAGAACGTCAAAGGCGTAGTCGAGCGTCGCGGTGGCCGCCTCGACGCCGTAACCCTTGCCCTGGGCGTCCGGATGCAGCCCCCAGCCGACCTCATTGCCCGGCCAGCCGTGCGGGCGCCACGGCCCGATCCGGCCCAGCCACAGGCCGGTGTCCTTCTCGACCACCGAGAACATCGAGATCCCCGTCAGGCTCCAGGCGCCGGCCATGGTCATGAAGCCGCGCCACGCCGTCGCCGCCGGCGTCACCCCGCCGAGGAAGCGCGACGCCTCCGGGTCGGCCATCATCTCGGCCCAGCGCGGGAAGTCCTCGAGGGCGATGGGACGCAGGATCAGACGTTCGGTGTGGAGCACAGGTCCGGTCACAGCAGATACTCCCGTTCAAGCTGGTATTGGCTGCCGTCCGAGGTCAGGACGCTGGAATACAGGCCGAACCGGTCGAACCGGATCGGCGGCGAGTGCAGCAGATTGTGGCCGGTGATCCAGGCGCCGACGCGGGCGGGGTCTGTCCGGGGCTTGAGATAGGCCAGGGTCAGGTGAGGCCGGTACTCCCGGCGCTCGATCTCGATCCGGGCCCGTTCAGCCGCCGACCGGCACCGGCCCGCCAGGACGCCCAGCCGTTCGCTGGGCGCCACCCCGGCCCAGATCGTGTGACTGCGATGGGCGTCGCCGAAGGCCCCGACGCCCTGAAGCTCGATCTCGAACGCCCCACCGGTGGCCGCCCGCTCCAGCTCGGCGGCCAGATCGTCAGCGCGGCGTTCGTCGATCTCGCCGTAGAAGGCCA
Source organism: Brevundimonas sediminis (assembly GCF_048799765.1). Taxonomy (NCBI): domain Bacteria; kingdom Pseudomonadati; phylum Pseudomonadota; class Alphaproteobacteria; order Caulobacterales; family Caulobacteraceae; genus Brevundimonas; species Brevundimonas sediminis. The sequence goes on along the minus strand of NZ_JBLYQK010000002.1, from coordinate 163,098 downwards.
GGGTGATGTGCAGATGCTCCTCCCCGCGCCATTTCGCGCCGGGCAGGCCGGTCTGGCGACGCTTCAGCGTCTCGGCCACATCGTCGGGGACGGAAAGGGCGGTGAAGAGCCGGATCATGCGACCGTTGGTAGCGGGTCCGAACCGGCTTCCCAAGCCCGCTTTTCCTTGCGGAAGGGGCAGGTGCGACCGATATTTGCTGCAAAGGCCGGGACATCGCCCGGACCAACGGAGGATCGAAACCGCGATGAGCGATTTCAGAAACGGCTATTCCATCCCGCAAACCGCCGACATGTCGGTGGATGCGGGCCTGCGCAAATTCATGCTCGGGGTCTACAACAAGCTGGCGATCGGCCTGGTTCTGGCCGGGGCCCTCGCCTGGGTGGTCGGCAACGTCCCGGCGGTCCAGCAACTGTTTTACGTCCAGACGGCGACCGGCTTCAGCATGACCCTGTTGGGCATGGGCATCCAGTTCCTGCCGCTGGTCCTGATCTTCGGCTCGATGTTCTTCATGAAGAACCCGACAGCGGCAGGCACCAACCTGCTCTACTGGGCGGTCGTCGTTTCGATGGGCGCATCGCTGGGCTGGATTTTCCTGCGCTACACCGGCGAAAGCGTCGCCTCGACCTTCTTTATCACCGCAGCGGCTTTCGGCGGCCTGAGCCTGTTCGGCTACACGACCAAGAAGGACCTGTCGGGCATCGGCAGCTTCCTCATCATGGCGATGATCGGCCTGATCATCGCGTCGGTCGTGAACCTCTTCCTCGGCTCCAGCATGCTCTACTGGATCATCACCTACGCCGGCGTCCTGATCTTTTCGGGCCTGATCGCCTATGACACCCAGCGCCTGAAGATGACCTACTACGCCCTGGGCGGCGACCAGAACGCCCTCGGCGTCGCCACCAGCTACGGCGCCCTGAGCCTGTTCATCGATTTCGTGAACCTGTTCCTGTTCCTGCTGCGCATTTTCGGCGGCAACCGGAACTAGGGCCTCAAGCAGCGAGCGACCGCGTCGCGAGCGATAGGCCAAAAAAGAAGGGCCCCGGAGCGATCCGGGGCCTTTTTCTATTCGATGACGGTGAACTTGCGGCTGTCGAAAACCCGCAGGACCTGCGGCAGCTCCCGCCCCCGCTTCAGGACCATGCCGCCCTCGCCGATGACGGCCCATTCGCCCTGCTTCAGGCGCAGGGCCGGGCGTTTCTCGATCCGGTAGACCGGTGCGTCGCCCGAGCGGCGGAAGACGGCGAACTCGGCGACGTCCTTGTGACCGATCATGGCGTAGTCGCGCCACTCGCCCGAGGCGACCATCCGGCCGTAGACTCTCAGAATCTGGTCCAGTTCACGCCGGTCGAAAAAGACCGGTCCGGACTGGGGCTGCGCGTCTGCGACGTCGTTCATGCCATCAATCTAGGCGGCCCCACGCCGGGCGCCAGTCCCCGGCCCCTCAAGGCGACCGAACATCGTGTCCGGAACATCGCAATGCGAATAAAACGTACGGAACACGAAAACGCCTCCGTTCCGCCCATCGCCCGCCCCCTTGGGGAGCGACACCGGAGACATCGGCTCGTCGGAGTTCGGAATGGTTCCGGATCCTGAACAGCCCCCCCAGCCCCCTGGAACTGTTCCATTCAAGGGCTTCGGCGGGCCGATGCTTCCTCCAAAGCGAGACGCCCGCTCCGCCACCTCCCCCCAACCGGCCGAGCGGGCGTTTTGCTGTCCGGCGTCCGGATGCGGCGTCAGGGCAGGGTGACCCGCTCCGTGTCGCCCCCGCGTTGCACCGAAAGCCGGTGTTCGCCCCGACCGTCGAGCGCGCGCGCCAGAGCCGTCAGGGTCGAGACCGAGCGGCCATTGACCGAACGCACCAGATCGCCGGCCTGCAGGCCCGCCGCCGCCGCCGGCGACCCGCCCTCGACCGCGAACACCTGGAGGCCGTCCGCGCCTTCGCGGATCGAGGCGCCGCGGCTCATGACCACCTCGGCGCCGATGGTCACCTGCCGATCAACACCGGCTTCGACCGTAACGGTCGCTCGACCCTCGTGGCCGTCACGCAGGTAGACAACCTCGACCTCGGTCCCGGGCGCGGCGATGCCGATGGTGGCCTGGACCGTGCCGGCGTTCGACACCGGGCGAGCCCCGATGCGGGTGATGACGTCGCCACGGCGCAGGCCGGCGCGGGCCGCCGACGACCCGGGAGCGACATCCTCGACCACGGCGCCACGAACGATGCCGAGGCCGAATTCACGCGAACGCTCGGCGTTCAGCGAGCCCAGGATCGCGCCGGTCACGCCCCGGCGCACCTCGCCCGTCGTGCGCAGCTGATCCACCACATACAACATGATCCGGCTGGGCACGGCGAAGGCGATGCCGTCGTTGCCGCCGCCGCCGCCCGACAGGATCGAGGTATTGATGCCGATCAGCCGCCCCCGGCTGTCCAGCAGGGGACCGCCCGAGTTGCCCGAGTTCACGGCCGCGTCCGTCTGGATATAGTCCTCGATCCGGTCGCCCATGCCCGAGCGGCCGAGCCCCGAGATGACGCCCATGGTCAGCGTCTGGTCGAGCCCCAGCGGATAGCCGACCGCGAAGGCCAGATCACCCGTGCGCAGGCGGTCCGAGCTGGCCACCTCGATCTGCGCCAGTCCCGGCGCCGTGATCTGCAGCACGGCGATGTCCGTCGCCTTGTCCGCGCCGATCAGAACGGCGTCGAAGATCCGGCCGTCGGTCAGATCAACCGTGAATTTCTGACCGCCGTCGACGACATGGTTATTGGTCACCACGATGCCCTGGGCGGCGTCGAGGATGGCGCCGGAGCCGCTGGCCATCGGGCGCGGTTCGGCTTCATCGGAGCTGGGACCGCTGGACGATCCCAGCGTCGTCACCTGGACCACCGCCGGCAGGGCGCTCTCGAGGTCGGCGGCGAAGGTGAAAACCCCACGCTCGGCGTCATAGGGGATGGGCGAGACCGGGGCCGATTGCGCCAGCGCCGGCGAGGCCGCCAGCAGCGGAGCAGCGAACGCGAGGGCCAGAACGGAAACTCCGCCCGCCCGGAAAGTGATGCGCCGCATGCTCGTGTCCTCTTCAGTCCTGACCCGACCCTAGCGCGAGAATTGCGCCGTGACGACAGCCCCCGGTCGGGCGTCATCAATCGTCATGGCCGCGCCGTGGCGTTTCAGGATCGCCCGGACAAAGGCCAGCCCCATGCCATGACTTTCCCGCCCCTCCGCGGCGGAAGCAGCGACCGTCGCCGCGAGGTCTGCGAGCGGTTCTCCCCGGAAGCCCGGCCCCTGGTCCGCGACCGACAGTCGGATGCATCCCTCCACCTGCGAGACCGTCAGGGTCACCACCCCGTTGTCCGGCGAGTATTTGACGGCATTGTCCACCAGATTGGCCAGCGCCCTCTGCAGCAGGCTGCGCACGCCGAGGACCTCCACCGGCTCGGCGACGACCCGGATGGAGACGCCCCGTTCCCCGGCCAGAGGCTCGTAGAGCTCGGCGCACTGGTGGGCCAGGACGTCCAGCCGGACCCTGTCGAAGGACCAGGCCTCGCCGTCCCTCAGGGCCATGGCTTCGTTCATGGCGCGGGTCAGGTCGCGCAGATCGGCCCTCGCCTCCTCAACGAGCCGGCGCATCGCCGGGGTCGCGGCGCTCTCGCCCAGCTGCTCCAGCCGCGCGGTCGCCCGGGCGATGGGGGTGCGGAAATCGTGGGCCAGCTGGTCGGCGGAGTCCCGCAGCCAGGCCAGCAGCTCCTCGAGCCGGTCCAAGGTCCGGTTCACGTGGCCGGACAGCTCGGTCAGCTCGGGCGCAGCGCCGGTCTCGGGCGCACGCTCGGAAAAGTCGCCGACGGCCGCCCGATCCAGGGTTCGACTGACCCGGGCCACGGCGTTGGTCAGGCGACGCCGGGCGAAGGTGGCGGCTGTCAGACCGAAAACGAGCAGGAGCACGCCCGCCCCGATGACCGCGGCCACCGCCCACCCCCAGGCGTCACCCGATCCATCGACCACGCGCCCGACGGCGATATCGAGCGCGCCGACCGACCGGCGCACCACCACCACCTCGACCGCCCGGGCGGGGCACAGCACGCCCTCGGCCAGTCGCACCACATAGACATCGTCGCCAAGGTGCGGCGACCGCTCGCCACGAGTGGTCTCCAGGTCCGGAAGGCCGGCCGGCTTGCCGACCGGAGCCCGGATGAAGCGCACGCCGACGCCGCCCCGTCCGGTTTCACAGGTCTCCTCCAGCGACCGGGCCTCCGTCTCGCGGGCCGGACCATTCTGGAAGGCGGTCAGCCAGTTCGACAGATAGACGGCATCAGCCGGCGACAGGGCGTCGCCGGTCATGCCCTCCACGCCCAGCTTGGACGCCATGGCGCCGTAATCATCGAGGGCCGCCAAAGCGGCGATCTCACGCTGGTCCATACGGACGGCTGCACCCGTGAGGGCCAGGGATCCCGTCAGGGCCATGGCCGACAGGACGGCGATCCCTGCCGCCAGCTGGGTCGTGGTGCGCCGCCCCAGCCAGACCCGGATGCGCCGGAACCGCTCACCCATGCCGGCTTCAGCCCGCCCAGGTGGAAAGGTCGCGGAACACCAGGCTCTGGCTGCGCGCCGATACGATCAGGGGATGCAGCGCCTCGCCGAGCTCCGGCGCCTGCTCCTTCAGCCGACGGCGCAGGGCGCTGATGCGGGCGTCGATGATGTTGACGAAATTGTCCGGCAGGAAGGTCCACTCGACCCAGCAGCGATCCCACAACATGGTCTTGGTCACCGGCTGTCCCCGCGCGCCCATCAACTCACTGACGATGGCGAACTCCAGCGGCGACAGATCGATCGCGCGCGCACCGGCCGGCAGTTCGAACTTCACGGTCCGGGCCCCGAAAGACAGACGGAACGGACCGTTGACCAGGTCCGCATTGACCGGCTTCGCCTGCCGGGCGGCCCGCCTGAGCTGGGCGGCGATCCGGGCCAGCAGTTCCTCGTCCCCCACCGGCTTGGCCAGATAATCGTCGGCGCCTTCCAGCAGCCCCTCGACCTTCTGCCGCTCACCACCGAGCGCGGTCAGCATGAGGGCCGGCGCGTCGGCGGAGGGGCCATCGGAGGCCCGAAGGCGCTTCAAGGTCTCCAGTCCGTCCAGGCCGGCGGTCATGCGGTCAAGGATCAGGACGTCATAGGCCCTGCCCGCCACGGCCGCGAGCGCAGCCTCACCCCGGTCGACCCGATCCACTGTCCCGAACCCGGCGCGCAGCAGACGCTCGGCGACGTGCGCCGACAGATCGGGATCGTCTTCCAGCAACAGGGCTGTCCGGCCCGCGAAGACCTCGCGCAGTTGTGCGAAGGGGTCCTCGCCCGCGACTGCCGTCTCTCCGTCCATCGACCACCCTCCCCGTCATCGGAACGATAGGCCGTTGAAGCACAATGGCAATGCTCGATGAGCCTGCGCGCATGATGCCCGCACGCGCGAAGCGGCGCCGCTGACTCTTCCTGACCGAACACCGGTTGCGGAGAGACGGGCGAATGCTACCGTTCCGGCCGGACAGGAGACGCCCCATGATCACCGCTGCCGTACTCGCCCTCGCCCTGCAGACGACGCCGCCCGGCCCGCTCGATCCCGCCTCGCCGGAGCATCAGGCGGTGCTGGCGCCGGTGAATGCGGTGTTCGACGCCCTCGCCGCCCGCAGCGCAGACGGTCTGGACGCCCATTTCGACCCGGCGGCCCAGTTGACGGTCGTGCATGAACGCGCGGGCGCCGACAGTCGGGTGTCGCACCTGACCTGGCAAGAGTTCGCCGGCGGGCTGCAGCCCGGCCCCGAACGGCTGGAGGAGGTGATGATCGAGCCCACGGTCGCCATCGACGGCGACGTCGCCATGGTCTGGGGCCCGTACGTCTTCCGCATCGACGGCCGCCTCAGCCACTGCGGCGTCGATCACTTCAGTCTGGTCCGTCAGGTCGGGGTCTGGAAGATCTCCGGCCTGACGTGGAACCAGCGCACCCAGGGCTGCGAGGCGCTGGACGCGGCGACGCGCGCGAACTGAACCCGCACCTGAGACAGCGCTCAAGCAGCGAGGCTCCGCGAGCCGAGCGTTAGCGCGGCGCGAAGCGCCTCTCTCCTAGAAAGCGCTCTCACCCGTGATCGCCCGGCCCAGGATCAGGGCGTGGACGTCGTGGGCGCCCTCGTAGGTGTTGACCGTCTCGAGGTTCATGGCGTGGCGCATGACGTGCAGTTCGCCGGTGATGCCGGCGCCGCCGTGCATGTCGCGGGCCTCGCGGGCGATGGCCAGCGCCTTGCCGCAGTTGTTGCGCTTCATCATCGAGATGGCTTCCGGGCACCAGTCGCCATTGTCCAGACGACGGCCCAGGGCCAGGGCGCCCTCGAAGCCGAGGAAGATTTCGGTCTGCATATCGGCCAGCTTCTTCTGCACCAGCTGGCGCGAGGACAGCGGGCGGCCGAACAGCATGCGCTCGGCGACATAGTCGCGGGTGGCGTGGAAGCAGAACTCGGCGGCGCCCATCGCGCCCCACGAAATGCCGTAGCGCGCCTTGTTCAGGCAGGAGAACGGCCCGCGCAGGCCCTTCACGTTCGGCAGCAGGTTCTCTTCCGGCACGAAGACGTCGTTCAGGCCGATGTCGCCGGTGATCGAGGCGCGCAGCGACAGCTTGTCGCCGATCTTGTCGGTGGTGAAGCCCTCCATGCCGCGCTCGACGATGAAGCCGCGGATGACGTCATCCAGCTTGGCCCAGACCACGGCGAGGTCCGAGATCGGCGAGTTGGTGATCCAGTATTTGGCGCCGTTCAGGCGATAGCCGCCGTCGACCTTGACCGCTCTGGTCTTCATCGAGGCCGGGTCCGAGCCGCCGTCGGCCTCGGTCAGGCCGAAGCAGCCGATCAGCTCGCCGGCCGCCATCTTCGGCAGGAAGCGCATCTTCTGTTCTTCCGAGCCGAAGGCGTAGATCGGGTACATGGCCAGCGACGACTGCACCGACATGGCCGAGCGGTAGCCCGAATCGACCGCCTCGATCTCGCGCGCGATCAGGCCGTAGGCCACGTGGCTGGCGCCCGCGCCGCCGTACTGCTCCGGCAGGGTGGCGCCGAGGAAGCCCATCTCGCCCATCTCGGTCATGATCGAGCGGTCGAAGGTCTCGTCCCGGAAGGCGGCCACCACGCGCGGCAGCAGCTTTTCGCGGGCATAGGCTCGGGCCGCGTCCTGGATCATCCGCTCGTCGTCGGTCAGGCGGCCGTCCAGATCCAGCGGGTCTTCCCAGCGGAAGGTCTTTTGGGTGGTCGAGCCGTCGGCCATGGTGGTGTTTCCTGTCTGCGCGGGGTTCAGGCGATCGTGAGCCTGCGTGACGATCAGCCCCCTGTTCTGACGCGCGGTTTAGGCCAGAATGACGCTCGCGGGTAGAGGGACGGCCCGCGACATGTCAGGGTGGGGACCATGATGCAGACCATGAAACGCCTGTTCGCCGATCACCCCCGCGAAGTGGGTGAAGGTTATTTCGAGCACATGGGGCAGGCTCTGGGCTTCTGCCTGAAGCTGGCCCGCCTGTCCGGCTGCGCCCTGGCCCACGCCGTGGTGCCCGGCGTGCACAAGACGACCGTGTCCGACGAGATCAAGCGCATGGCCCGCGACATGGGCGGTCGCGCCGAAGAAGCCCGCAACACCCGCATGCGCGACGCCGGCGTCTGGGACGTCGGCCTGTAGCGTGATTGGTGATTGGTGACTGGTGGCTAGTGCGTTGATCGGGCGGTAGAGCTAGCACTCCAGCCCGTCGCGGACGTTGATCGTGCCAATCACCAACCACCAATCACCAATCACCTCTTCCGGCCCCCTCTCCGGCGTCCGCGTCCTCGATCTCAGCCGCGTGCTGGCCGGTCCGTGGGCGACCCAGACGCTCGCCGACCTCGGGGCTGAGGTGATCAAGATCGAGCGGCCCGGCGTCGGCGACGACACCCGCCAGTGGGGTCCGCCCTTCACGACGAAAGCCGACGGATCGAAGGGGGACGCCGCCTACTTCCTGTGCGCCAACCGGGGCAAGAAGTCGGTCGAACTGGACATCGCCAGCCCCGAGGGCGCCGCCGCCGTGCGTGAGCTGGCCAGGACCTGCGACGTGGTGGTCGAGAACTTCAAGACCGGCGGGCTGCGAAAGTACGGCCTCGACTACGCCGGGCTGTCGGCGGTCAATCCGAAGCTGGTCTATTGCTCCATCACCGGCTTTGGCCAGGACGGGCCAGACGCCCATCGCGCCGGCTATGACTACATGATCCAGGCCATGGGCGGCCTCATGTCCATCACCGGCCAACCGGACGGCGCGCCGGGCGCCGAGCCGATGAAGGTCGGGGTGGCGGTCGTGGACCTGTTCACCGGCCTGTACGCCTCCAACGCCATCATGGCGGCCCTGTTGCATGCCCGGGCCGGCGGCGAGGGCCAGCACATCGACATCGCCCTGTTCGACGTTCAGGCGGCCATGCTGGCCAATCAGGCGGCCAACTGGTTCGTCTCCGGCAAGGCGCCGACGCGGATGGGCAACGCCCACCCCAATCTGGCTCCTTATCAGCCTTTCCCGTGCAGCGACGGGATGGTGGTGATCGCGGTCGGCAATGACGGCCAGTATCGGGCCCTGTGTCTGGCGCTGGGGGTGGAAAGCCTCGGCACGGACGCCCGCTTCGCCACCAACGCTCAGCGGGTGGCCCACCGCGATGAGCTGACGCCAGCCCTCTCGGCCCTGACCGGCAAGCACAGCATGAAGGCCCTGATGGCGATGCTGGAGGCCGCGGGCGTGCCCTGCGGACCGGTCAACACGATCGATCAGGTGTTCGAGGAGCCGCAGGCCGTGCACCGCGGGCTGGAGGTGCAGCAGACCCGCGCGGACCTCGACGGCCCGATCCGCACCGTCGCCTCGCCGATCCGGATGTCGAAGACGCCCGTCGCCTACGACCGGGCGCCGCCTGCGTTGGGGGCGGACACGGATGAGGTTCTGGGCGGGCTGAAGGGCTAGCCGCCGGGCTACAGGATGCAGACCCATTCCTCGTAGGGCATCGGCGCAGCCTCCCAACCCGTCAGGGTCAGGAGAATGCCCAGCCCCACGGCGACCGCGAAGAGAACCGGCCCCAGCCCACGCGGCGCGCCTGAGCGCCCGGCCGCAGCCTCCTCCGGCTCCTCCTCGATCTGCTCGTCACCGGCGCGCAGACGGTTCAGCAGGACGCGGGCGGCGGCCGCCTGATTGTCCGGCACCGAGAGCCCCACTCCGCCCAGAGCCAGCAGCGCCAGTGTGTTGGTCTTGGCGTGTTCCGCCCCGCCCAGCACGGGATCAAAGCCTTCTGCCCGAAGACGCGCGGCGGCGATCTCGGCTTCGTACACATCGGCGAAACGGGCGATCTCGGTCATGTCCATGACCTTCAGATAGTGACGGTCGCCGTTCCGGCCACCCCGATCTGCGAACAGCGCACTGCTCTGACGGCGCCGCACGCGCTGTGCGCCGACTAGGGCGGGTTCAGCAGCATCTCCGTGCCGATCGTCACCGCGGCGACGATCGCTCCGGTCAGGACCGCAGCGACCAGAATGCCTTGCCAGGACGGCGCCCGGAACCGGCGCGGCAGGGCGTTGCCCCAGAAGCCGCCGGTCGGGAAGGCCGCGACCGCCAGCAGGGTCCCCGCCACCCGGCCGCCCGTCGCCAGCGGCGGAATGTCGTCGCCCTCGTCGGTGGCGAACTCGCCCGCCCGCACCCGGGCCAACAGGCTGCGCGCCTCGGCGATGTCCGACGCGGCGGCCATCAGCCGGATCCCCAGTGCCCGCTGCATCAGGGGATCGACCGTCGTCTGGTAGCGCTCGGTCACCGACACCGTGATGCCGTGCGATTCCAGAAAGGCCGCCGCGAGGTCGGCCTCATAGACATCGTGAAAACGCGCCACTTCGAGCAGGCTCATAAGGCCAAGCTAGCACGCCCGCCGGAATTGAAAACGGCGGTCGCCCTTCGACGACCGCCGCTTCAGTTCAGTCCGGAGACCGGTCTTACAGGTCCAGCAGGGCGCGCGCCGGGTCTTCCAGCAGTTCCTTGACGCGGACCAGGAAGGTCACGGCTTCCTTGCCGTCGACGATGCGGTGGTCGTAGCTGAGGGCGATGTACATCATCGGGCGGATCTTCACCTCGCCGTTGATGGCCATCGGGCGCTGCACGATGTTGTGCATGCCCAGGATGCCCGACTGCGGCGCGTTCAGGATCGGCGTCGACATCAGCGAGCCGTAGGTCCCGCCGTTGGTGATGGTGAAGGTGCCGCCCTGCAGCTGGTCCAGGGTCAGGCTGCCGTCACGCGCGGCCTTGCCCAGCGCGCCGATGCCCTTCTCGATACCGGCCAGCGACAGGGTGTCCGCGTCGCGCAGGACCGGAACCACCAGCCCCTTGTCGGTGCCGACGGCGACGCCGATGTCGTAGTGGTTCTTGTAGATGATGTCCGTGCCGTCGATCTCGGCGTTGACCGCCGGGATCTCGTGCAGGGCCGCGACCACCGCCTTGGTGAAGAAGGACATGAAGCCCAGCTTCACGCCGTGGCGCTTCTCGAACACGTCCTTGTACTGGGCGCGCAGGGCCATGACGTTGGTCATGTCCACCTCGTTGAAGGTGGTCAGCTGGGCGGCCGTGTTCTGCGATTCCTTCAGGCGACGGGCGATGGTCTGACGCAGGCGCGTCATCTTCACCCGCTCCTCGCGCGGCTGGTCAGCGCGCGGGGCGGCCACGACCTGGCTTTGGGCGGCGGCGGGGGCCGGAGCAGCGGCGGGCGCCGGGGCGACCGAGCCGATGGCGGCCAGGGCGTCACCCTTGGTGATGTTGCCCTTCGGACCGGTGGCCGGGATGGCCTTCGGGTCGAGGTTGTTCTCGGTGACCACGCGCTGGACGGCCGGCGACAGGTGCGGCGCGTCAGTCGTGATCTGGGCCGAACCGGCGTTGGCCGAGGCGGCCGGGGCCGGAGCGGCGGCGGCGCCCGAGGCGGCGCCAGAAGCCGCAATGCTGCCGATCTGCTGGCCCGGGGTCACGGTCGCGCCGGCGTCGGCGAGGATGGTGAGCACGCCCGCGGCCGGAGCCGAGACTTCCACGGCGACCTTGTCGGTTTCGATTTCGACCAGCAGCTCGTCCTTGGCGACGGTGTCGCCCGACTTCTTCAGCCAGGTTCCCATCGAGCCTTCAGCGACGCTTTCGCCCATGGTCGGGACGTTGATGGCGACCGCGTCACCGCCCGAAGCGGCGGCAGCCGGAGCGTCAGCAGCGACCGGGGCCGGAGCGGCTTCGGCCTTCGGCGCGGCGGGAGCGGCGGCCGCTCCACCTTCCGACACCGAGCCCAGCACGGCGTTCGGGGTCACGGTCTCGCCCTCGGCGAACTTGATCTCGGCCAGCACGCCGTCAGACGGCGACACGACTTCCAGCGAGACCTTGTCGGTCTCCAGCTCCACCAGGACCTCGTCCTTCTTCACCGGATCGCCGGCCTTCTTCGTCCACTTGCCGATGGTGGCTTCGGTGACGGATTCGCCGAGGGCGGGGGTGAGGATGTCGGCCATGGTCGGGTCCGGGTCTCTTTGGGTTCAATCAGTTATCTAGGCATCATCCCGTCGGCGGGGGAACCGTCGACGGGACTTTATTCTCAGGCGAAGGCGTCAGTCAGGAAGGCGTCGAGTTCCTTCAGGTGGCGGCTCATCAGACCCGCCGCCGTCGAGGCCGAAGCCGGGCGGCCGACGTAGCGGGCGCGCTTGGACTTCACGTCCAGCTTCTCGAGCGTCAGCTCGATCCACGGATCGACGAAGGTCCATCCGCCCATGTTCTTCGGCTCTTCCTGGCACCAGACCAGTTCAGCGTTCGGGAAGCGCGACAGCTCCGTGGACAGCGACTTGATCGGCCACGGATAGAACTGCTCCAGACGCAGGATGTAGACGTCGTCCACCGGCTTGCCGTCCTGGGCGTCCTTCTCGCGGCGCTCCAGCAGGTCATAGTAGACCTTGCCCGAGCACAGGATCACGCGGCGGATGTCCTTGTCCGCCTTGATCTTGATGCCCGCGACGTCCGGACGGGTCTGGGCGTCATCGTGCAGGACGCGGTGGAAGGAGCTGCCCTCGGCCAGATCGGCCAGCGGCGACACCGCCTTCTTGTGACGCAGCAGCGACTTCGGCGTCATGATGATGAGCGGCTTGCGGAACGGCCGGTGCATCTGGCGACGCAGGATGTGGAAATAGTTGGCCGGGGTCGTGCAGTTGGCGACCTGGATGTTGTCCTCGGCGCAGGCCTGCAGGAACCGCTCAAGGCGGGCCGAGGAGTGCTCGGGACCCTGACCTTCATAGCCGTGCGGCAGCAGCATGGTCAGGCCGCTCATGCGCAGCCACTTGCGTTCGCCGGAGGTGATGAACTGGTCGATCACCACCTGGGCGCCGTTCACGAAGTCGCCGAACTGGCCTTCCCACATGACCAGGGTGTTCGGGTCGGCCAGCGAGTAGCCGTACTCGAAGCCCAGCACCGCCTCTTCCGACAGGGCCGAGTCGATGACCTCGTAATGGGCCTGCTTGTCCGACAGGTTGTTCAGCGGGGTGTAGCGCTTCTCGGTCGTCTGATCGACGATGCCCGAATGGCGTTGCGAGAAGGTGCCGCGCACCGAATCCTGACCCGACAGGCGAACCGGGAAGCCCTCTTCCAGAAGCGAGCCGAAGGCCAGGCTCTCGGCCGTGGCCCAGTCCAGGTTCTGGCCGGTCGTGATCATCTCGCGACGGCCCTCGTAGACGCGCTTCAGCGTCTTGTGCACGTCGACGGCGTTCGGGATGGTCGTCAGGCGGTGGCCCAGATCGGTCAGCTTGGCCACCGGCACCGCGGTCTCGCCGCGACGCTCGTCACCCTCCGCCAGGCCGATGCCGGTCCACTGACCGTCCAGCCAGTCGGCCTTCTTGGCCTCGAAAGCCTTGCCGGCGTCGAATTCGGCGTCGAGGAAGGCCTCGAAGCGGGCGACCTCGGCGTCAACCTCGGCCTGGGTGATCACACCATCCCGGATCAGACGCTCGGCGTAGATCTCGCGCGTCGACGGGAGGGCGCGGATCTTCGAATACATGATCGGCTGGGTGAAGGTCGGATCATCGCCTTCATTGTGCCCGAAGCGGCGGTAGCAGAACATGTCCACCACCACGTCCTTGTGGAACTTCTGGCGGAACTCGGTCGCCACCTTGGCGGCGAAGACGACCGCTTCCGGGTCATCGCCGTTCACGTGGAAGATCGGCGCCTGGACCATCAGGGCCACGTCCGACGGATACGGCGACGAGCGCGAGTTCCGCGGGCTGGTGGTGAAGCCGATCTGGTTGTTGATGACGAAATGCAGGGTGCCGCCGGTGCGGTAGCCCTTCAGGCCCATCAGGGCGAAACATTCCGCCACAACGCCCTGACCGGCGAAGGCGGCATCGCCGTGGATCAGCAGGGGCACGACCTTGGACCGGTCCAGCGCCCACTCTTCCTCGGGCTTGCCGGCGTTGGCTTCCCGGATGTCGAAGGCCTGTTTGGCGCGCGACTTGCCGAGCACCACCGGATTGACGATCTCGAGGTGGGAGGGGTTGGCGGTCAGCGACAGGTGGACGGTGTTGCCGTCGAACTGACGGTCCGACGACGCGCCCATGTGATATTTGACGTCGCCCGAACCCTCGATGTCCGACGGGACGGTCGAGCCGCCCTGGAACTCGTGGAAGATGGCGCGATAAGGCTTGCCCATGACCGCGGCCAGGGTGTTCAGGCGGCCCCGGTGGGCCATGCCGAAGACGATCTCGTCGACGCCGAGGTTGCCGCCGCGCTTGATCACCTGCTCCAGCGCCGGGACCATGGCCTCGCCGCCGTCCAGACCGAAGCGCTTGGTGCCCGGGAATCGCTTGTGCAGGAAGCGTTCGAAGCCCTCGGCCTCGATCAGCTTGTTGAGGATCGCCAGCTTGCCTTCCCTGGTGAAGGCGTTCTGTTCGAACTTGTCAGGCCCCTCGAACCGTTCCTGGAGCCAGGACTTCTCCTCCGGCTCGGCGATGTGCATGTACTGGATGCCGATATGGCCACAGTAGGTGCGCTTGAGGATTTCGAGAACCTCGCGGATCGAGCCGGTCTGCAAGCCCAGAACGCCGTCGAGGAAGATGGGACGATCCATGTCCGCTTCGGAGAAGCCGTAGAACTCCGGCGTCAGTTCCGGATTGTGGGTCGGCTGCTCGATGCCCAGCGGGTCCAGCGTCGCCTGCAGGTGCCCCCGCACGCGGTAGCTGCGGATCAGCATCAGGGCGCGGATCGAATCATGGGCGGCGGTCCGGATCTCGTCAGCCGAGGCGGCCGGCGCGGCGGCGACCGGCGCGGCGCCCGGCTTTGCGGCCGCCTTGGGATCCGGCTTCGGCGCCGGCCAGCGACCGTCGAAGACCCCGGTGGCCTCGGTCGGCTCCGTCGTGACCGAGCGACCCCAGCCACCCGCCGCACCCGCGGCCTTCACCTGGGCGGCGTTGTCACGCAACTGGTCGAAGAAGGCCCGCCATTCGGCGGAAACATTTGCAGGATTGTCGGCCCACTTTTCGTGGAGATCCTCGATAAACGAGGCATTTGAGCCATACAGGAAGCTGGTCTCGGCAAAGACCTGGTTCAGCCGACCGGCATCGTCCGCCATCGTTCTCGTCACAGTCCCTTTGGGTCGCGCGCGCACGTCTGCGCGGAGGCGACGGCGCTCATATAGGCGCTGTTTCCTTATGGGTCATGACCGAATAGCGGCGCTGGGGTCGAAATTCGCCGGAATTCCGAATTTTTCGCCCAGCCATTGTCTCGCAAACGGGACTTAACGGACCTCCGGGGTCGGATCAGCCCGGCGCCAGATCGCCCCTCCCGCACGCAAAAGGGGCTCCCCGGGAGGGAAGCCCCTTGAGCACATCAAACCTCGGACAGATCAGCCCTTGAGGACCTCGACGAGGGTCTTGCCCAGGCGCGCCGGCGACGGCGACATGCGGATACCCGCAGCCTCCATGGCCGCGATTTTCGACTCGGCGTCGCCCTTGCCGCCCGACACGACCGCGCCGGCGTGGCCCATGGTGCGGCCCTTCGGCGCAGTCCGGCCCGCGATGAAACCGGCCATCGGCTTCTTGCGGCCCTTCTTCGCCTCGTCGATCAGGAACTGGGCGGCGTCCTCTTCGGCGCCGCCGCCGATTTCGCCGATCATGATGATCGAGGTGGTTTCCTCGTCGGCCAGGAACATCTCCAGCACGTCGATGAACTCGGTGCCCTTGACCGGATCGCCGCCGATGCCGACGGCCGTGGTCTGACCCAGGCCCTCGTTGGAGGTCTGGAACACGGCTTCATAGGTCAGGGTGCCCGAACGCGACACGATGCCGACGTTGCCCTTCTTGAAGATCGAGCCCGGCATGATGCCGATCTTGCATTCTTCCGGCGTCAGGATGCCCGGGCAGTTCGGCCCCAGCAGGCGCGAGTTCGAACGGTCCAGACGGGCTTTCACACGCACCATGTCCAGCACCGGAATGCCTTCGGTGATGCAGGTGATGAAGGGGATCTCGGCCTCGATGGCCTCGATGATGGCGTCAGCCGCGCCTGCCGGCGGGACGTAGATGACGGTGGCGTCGGCGCCGGTGCGCTCCTTGCCCTCGGCGACCGAGGCGAAGATCGGCAGGCTTTCGCCGTGCGAACCGGTCCAGGTCTCGCCGCCCTTCTTCGGGTGGATGCCGCCGACCATCTGCGTGCCGTAGTAGGCCAGCGCCTGTTCGGTGTGGAAGCTGCCGGTCTTGCCGGTCAGGCCCTGGACCAGGATCTTGGTGTTCTTGTTGACCAGAATGGACATGTCTGAGCTCTGAATTCTGTGTGTCTGCTGGGCGGTGCGGCGCTTACGCGACCGCCGCGACGATCTTCTGGGCGGCGTCGTCCAGGTCGTCGGCGGCCTGGATGGTCAGGCCCGACTCGTTCAGGATTTTCTTGCCCAGCTCGGCGTTGGTGCCTTCCAGACGCACGACCAGCGGAACCTGCAGGCCGACTTCCTTCACCGCGGCGACAACGCCCTCGGCGATGACGTCACAGCGCATGATGCCGCCGAAGATGTTCACCAGAATGCCTTCGACCTTCGGGTCGGCGGTGATGATCTTGAAGGCCGCGGCGACCTTGTCCTTGCCGGCGCCGCCGCCGACGTCACAGAAGTTCGCCGGCTCCTTGCCGTACAGCTTGATGATGTCCATCGTGGCCATGGCCAGACCGGCGCCGTTGACCATGCAGCCGATGTTGCCGTCCAGGGCGACGTAGGCGAGGTCCCATTTCGAGGCCTCAATTTCCTTGGCGTCTTCCTCGGTCTCGTCGCGCAGGGCCTTGATGTCCTCGTGGCGGAACAGGGCGTTGCCGTCGAACGAGACCTTGGCGTCCAGAACGCGCAGGTGACCGTTCTCCATGACGATCAGCGGATTCACTTCCAGCATGTCCATGTCCTTCTCGACGAAGGCCTTGTACAGCGCCGGGAACAGCGACTTGCCGTCTTCAGCCGCGGCGCCGTCCAGCCCGTAGGCGGCGTTGATCGCGGCGATGTCGGCGTCGGTCACGCCCGCTTCCGGGTCGATGACGATGGTCTGGATCTTTTCCGGGGTGTCGTGGGCGACAGCCTCGATATCCATGCCGCCCTCGGTCGAGACGACGAAGGAGATGCGGCCGTAGGCGCGGTCGACCAGCAGCGAGCAGTACAGCTCACGGGCGATGTCGGCGCCGTCCTCGATGTACAGGCGGTTGACCTGCTTGCCGGCCTCGCCCGTCTGGGCGGTGACCAGGGTGTTGCCCAGCATTTCGCCGGCGTGCTTCACCACGTCCTCGATCGAGAAGGCCAGGCGCACGCCGCCCTTGGCGTCAGCCGGCAGTTCCTTGAACTTGCCCTTGCCGCGGCCGCCCGCGTGGATCTGCGACTTCACGACATAGAGCGGACCAGGCAGTTGTTTGGCGGCGGCTTCAGCCTGATCGACCGAAGTGATCGGAACGCCGGCCGCGACGGGCGCGCCGTAGCCCTTCAGAACCTGCTTGGCCTGATATTCGTGAATATTCATGGGGAGACCGCCGCCACCTGCTGGGGAAAGTTGCGGGGCTTATAGGCCCCCCGCCTTCGCAGGTGCAACCATCACGCCGCGTGAAGCGCCGAGAGGCCGGGCCGGCCGAGGGCCGCCCCGGCCGCACCCGGTCAGTCCACCCAGTCCTTCTTCAGCGTGCGCGAGGCGCCGATGAGCAGGATGGAGGCCATCACATAGAAGCCCATGCCGGTGTAGATCGCCCAACGCAGACTTTCGTCGCCGAAGCGCGGCGCCAGCAGATCGCTCATCCAGCCGAAGTAGAAGAAGCCGACGGCGATGCCGAGCAGGTTGTTCAACAGCAGGAACAGGGCCGAGGCCGTCGAGCGCATCGGAGCCGGAGCCAGATGCTGGACCGCCGCCGTCACCGGACCAAGCCAGGCGAGGTTCAGACCCGTCGGGATCAGGAAGATGACGAAGGCCACCGCCAGTTGCTGGGCCTGGCTGCCGCCGCCCGGGAAGATCAGGCCGATCAGCCAGGGCGAGTTCATCGCCAGGATGAAACAGGGCGCCGAAATCAGGAAGGCGATCGCCGGCGTCAGGGGGTAGGCCCCCTTGCCCCGCTTCGCCAGCTTATCGGCGATGGCGCCGCCGCCCCAGATGCCGAGGATGCCGCCGATCAGGGCGATGCCGGAATAGTACCAGCTGACCTGGGCCAGGCTGAGGTCGAAGCTGCGCATGAAGAAGAGCGGCAGCCAGCCCGCCACGCCATAACCGCAGACGGAGGAGGACGCCGCGCCGAGCGCCAGCAGCCAGAAGCTGGGCTTGGGCGCCAGGGCGGTGGCGGTGACCCGCGCGATCATGATGGAACCGCCGATCACGCCGGCCAGCAGGCCCGCGAAGATGAGCACCAGGGGGCTCGCGGCGATCACGCCGATCCAGGCGAGGGCGGCCAAGGCGAGCAGCCCGGCGGCCACCCCCAGCAGGCCGAGGGCGATCCGCTTGCCGATGCGGCCGTCATTGAGCGGCGCGACAGCGGCCACGGGATCCAAAACCACGGCCTTGGGCGCATCCGCGCCGCCGCGCGCGGGATCCCTGACCGTCAGACGCAGGACCGGCGCCACGACCAGCCCCAGCAGGCCGACCGCGATGAAGGCGATCTGCCAGCCCCAGGTCGCCGCCAGCAGACCGCCGACCAGCGTGCCCGCCGCGGTGCCCAGGGGAATGCCGAAGGCGAAGGCCGCCAGGGCGCGCGCCCGCTGGTGCGGCGGGAAATAGTCCGCCACCAGGGAATAGGCCGGCGCCACGCCGCCCGCCTCGCCCACGCCGACGCCCATCCGGAACAGGAAGAGCTGGGTGAACGAGCCCGCCACGCCGCACAGGGCCGTGAACCCCGACCAGATCGCCAGGGCGCCGGTCATGATCCAGACCCGGCTGAACCGGTCCGCCAGCCAGGCCAGCGGAATGGCGAGGGTGGAGTAGACTGACGCGAAGGCGATGCCGCCCAGCAGGCCGAACTGGGTGTCCGACATGCCGAAATGTTCTTTCAGCGGCGCGGCGAGGATGCCGATGATCTGCCGGTCGAGGAAGTTCAACATGTAGATGAGGATCAGGATCGCCAGGACGTAGAAGCGATACCCGGGGCGATCCGTCGGCTGTCCGGGGACCGGAGCGTCCGTTGCGGTCATGGCGTTTCCCTCGACTGTACTTTTTCTTTGATCGAACCGTAGCGGCGTCCGGGCCGGATGCCAGAAGAAAAGGGCGGCGGCTCGATGGAACCGCCGCCCTTGATCAGAACCGATCAGGCTTCAGGAGATCAGAACTTGAACTGGACCGTCGCGGTCACGGTCTGCGGCGGACCGTAGTAGGCGATCAGCGAGTCGTTGAAGGCCGCGCCGGCGAAGTTGTAGCCGCCGACCTTGTACTCCTCGTCGGTCAGGTTCTTGCCGTACAGACCCAGGGTCCAGCGATCGCTCGGATCGGTCCAGACGATCGACAGATCGACCAGGGTGTAGGCCTGCTGGTCGAGGACCGGGTTCGGGAACTCGAACTGGCTGTAGTCGCCACGGTACGAAACCGACGGCGTCACCGCCAGTTCGCCGCCCGCGACATTGCCGATCCAGGTCAGACCCAGATAGCCCGTCCATTCCGGCGCATTCTGCAGGACCACCTGATCCGAGATGTCCTCGTAGGACATGGTGGTCAGATTGTAGCGCAGGAACTCCTCAAAGTCGGAATGCAGGTAGCCGACGGCGAAGTTCGCCGACAGGCTGTCGAGGATCTGCAGACGTCCCTCGAACTCGGCGCCGTAGAAGGTCGAGGAGCCGACGTTATCGACGAACGAGGCGATGCCGGCCACGGCCGGAACCTGGGTCGTGACCTGCTGGTCGCTGTATTCGTTGTAGAAGATCGACGAGGCGAACGAGAACCGGCTCAGGGCGCCCTTCAGGCCGATCTCGTAGGAGTCGACCGTCTCCGGATCATAGCCGTTGACCGTCGAAGGGGTCAGCACCGCGTCGCCCCGCATGTCGAAACCGCCCGACTTGAAGCCGCGCGAATACGAGGCGTAGGTCGTCAGGTCATCGGTCAGGTCGTAGGACAGCGAAATCTTCGGCGTGAACTGATCGAAGTCCTTGCTGCGGACGTAGTCCGTACGGACCAGGGTCGGCGTGCGCGGCGTACCGCCCAGCAGCGGGCTGCGCGTGGCGCCGGCGTAGTTGGCGCGGAACACGCGGCCGGTCTTTTCGTCCAGCGTGTAGCGCATGCCCAGGCCGAGGTGCAGGCGGTCGGTCAGATCGAGGTTCACGTCACCGAACAGCGCATAGCTGGTGGTGTCGACCGACCCGGCGGTGCCGATCACCAGCCCCAGGTTCCCGGCGATCGTGTCGAACGCGCCCTCCGCGTGGCCGTCCAGGTAGAACAGGCCGACGACGCCCTGGATCCGGTCGTAGTCGAACAGGAACTGGAATTCCTGCGTGATCTGGTCGTCGGAGTAGTAGGCGGGAATGTCGAGCGTCGGCGCCGGCGTGTTGTCGAAGTCGATCAGGGTGTCGGTGTCGCCCTCGCGCCAGGCGGTGATCGACTTGAAGGTCCAGTTGTCGTTCAGGTCGATCTGGACGGTGGCCGACAGGCCCTGGTTCATGACCGAGTTGTCGTCACCCAGCCCCGCATAGGTGTCATAGACGCTGTCCGGAACACCCGCGCCCGGCCCGACGCCGGCGACTTCACGGTGACCGTGGCGGGGGTTCGAGTTGTCCTCGGTACGGTCGTAGGCCAGGCGGACCTGCACACCGTCCTGCGGCTCCCATTCCGCGCTGACCCGGCCGGCCAGGATGTCCTTGTTGTAGTGCTCGGCGCCGGTGTTCAGGTTGGTCCCGTAGCCGTCACGGGTATAGCTGGCGATCGCACCGCCGATGCGGAAATTGTCGGCCAGGGGCATGCTGCCGGAGGCCAGCAGATCGACCTGGTTGTAGCTGCCGTAGGACCCGCGCAGGGTCAGTTCCGGATCGACCGACAGACGCGAGGTCACGTATTTCACCGCGCCACCCACGGTGTTGCGGCCGTACAGCGAGCCCTGCGGACCGCGCAGAACCTCGATCCGCGAGACGTCATAAACGTCCAGGACCGCGCCCTGCGGACGGGCGATGTAGACGTCGTCGACATACAGGCCGACGCCGGGCTCGAAGCCCCACAGCGGGTCCTGCTGGCCGATGCCGCGAATGAAGGAGATGAGGGTCGAGTTCGACCCGCGGGCGACCTGGACCGTGGCGTTCGGCGTCTGTTGCTGCAGGGCGGTGATGTCGGCGACGCCGGTCTGCTCCAGCCGCTCCTCGCCGAGCGCCGAAACCGAGATCGGCACGTCCTTCAGCGCTTCATCGCGGCGGCGGGCGGTGACGACGACGTCACCGAGGTCCGAGGCGCCGTCCTGCGGTCCGGCGTCCTGCGCCAAGGCGAAGGTCGACATGGCGCTCCAGGCGGCGCCCGCGAGCAAGGCGGATTTCACGAGTCTGTTCATGGTAGCCCTATTCCCTGATGTTTCCGGTCTTGACGCTTTTATTCAGCGTTCAATGATTTTCGCGGACCGTACCTGTTTTCCGGTCCCTGTCAAACCGTGGCGCTTCCGTGGCGTAAACACGACCTGAGGGCTGTGGCGCCGTTGCACAGTCGGGCCGCGGGGGCCTAGCTTGCCGCCATGAGCGAAACCGACGCACCCGCCCCCCAGGACGACGCCCGCCCGGCGCGCCGCGGCCGACCCCCGAAAGCCCGGAGCAGCGGGACTGCGGACACGCGCGAATCAATTCTCGACGCCGCCGAGGATCTGTTCTCCAAACACGGCTTCTACGGCGTCACCATCCGCGAGGTTTCGCGGGAGGCCGGCGTCGATACGGCGCTGGTGCACTACTATTTCGGCGCCAAGCGCGGGCTGTTTGACGCGGTCTTCCTGCGTCGCGCCGAGGTCTGGAACAACGAGCGGGTCGACGCCATCAACCGCTATGCCCGGGACAACGGGGACGCGATGACTCTGGAAGGGGTGCTGGAAGCCTTTCTCAGGCCGCCGTTCCAGTGGTCGCTCAAGGGCGGGCCGGGCTGGAAGCACTATTCCGCCCTGGTGGCCCAGACCAACGCCAACCCGGCCTTCGGCGGGGAGACCATGGCCCGCTATTTCGATCCCGCCATCCGCCGCCTGATCGAGCTGATCAAGGCGGTCCTGCCGGACGCCCGGGAGGTCGACCTCTACTGGGCCTACCACAACCTCTCCGGCGCCCTGACCCTGACGCTGGGCGAGACCGGACGTCTGGATCGCCTGTCCGGCGGTCTGTGTCGTTCGGGGGATCTGGAGACAGCGGGGGACTACATGGTCCGCTTCGCGGCCGCCGGGTTCCGCGCAGTCTGCACCGGTCCTGGCGGGAAGGCCGGATGAGCAGGGCCGAGCGTCCCGCCCAGACCCTGAGCCTGACGATCGATCGCAGCCTGGTCAGGGGCCTGCTGATCGCCGAGGGCGCCGCGGTCGTCCTGGCCCTGACCGGCGCGTTCGGGATGGATGGCGCGCCCCTTTGGCTGCGGCTGGTCTACTGGTGTCCGATGATGCTGGTCGGCGCGCTCTGGGGCGTTCTCGCTTCCCGGCTGGTCGAGACACATATCGATCTGGACCGGCAACCCTGGCTGATGTCAGCCGCACTGACCGCCCTGATCTCCGGTCCCACCGCCGTCTCGGTCTGGGCCGTGACCAGCCTGGTCTTCAACGGCGATCGCACCCTGCACCTTGCAAATCTTCCGAACTATCTGGCGCCGGTGGTGATCGTGACCGGGACCCTGTCGCTGCTCAACGTCTTCCTCGCCCGCACGCCGGTCCAGACCCATGCGGCGTCCCCGGATGCGCCGCCCGCCCGTTTCCCGGACCGGCTTCCCCCGCGGCTGCGCGGGGCGACGATCCACGCGGTTGAGTCGGAAGATCATTATCTTCGCGTCCATACGGACCGGGGCTCCGACCTGATCCTGATGCGGCTGTCCGACGCCCTGATCGAGCTGGAGGGGCTGGAAGGGGCCCAGACTCACCGGAGCTGGTGGGTCTCAAGGGACGCTGTCCGTGAGGTGGTTCGTGGAGAGGGACGAGCCACGTTCACGCTCGAGGGCGGGATCGAAGCCCCTGTCAGCCGCCGCTACGCCAGGGCGCTGCGGGACGCCGGCTGGTACTAGCCCGGGACTCAGTCCGCCCAGATCCCGTGGAAGCCCGCCGGCAGGGCCACATCCGCGCGCCAGCTGACCACCGGGCCGTCAGACACCCGCGCCGCGTCGAAGACGTGCAGTTCCGTGACGCCCTCGCGGAGATTGATCGCGGGCGCCACCAGCCAGGCGTCCGTCTCGCCGGATCGGCCCGGCTTCGGAACCCAGTTGGCCTCTTCCACGATCACGTCGTCACCGAAGGAGAAGGCGTCCGAGCGCCCGGTCTCCCAGTCGTGGACCGCCAGCCCGTCCGGCAGGGGACGGCCGCCGCGCTCGCCCGCGGTGTGCACCGTCCGGCGCCGGACCCGCCCCGCCCGGCGCGGGTCGCATTTCGGAAACTCCCCCGCGATGCCCGACGACACCATCTCGGCCCGTCCGTCCGGATACAGGGTGACCAGCGACAGCTCCGACGGTGAACCCGGAACGGTCCCGCGCCCCTCAACCAGCACCCGCGCGCCCTCGACCACGAAGGTGATGTCCTTGCCCGCCGCCACGTCGAAACGGATCGCCCCCGATGCGTCTTCCCAGGCGTCGCCCAGATGGAAATAGCTGAAGGCCGGAAGTTCGAAGATGCGGGTCCGGCTCAGGTCCGCCTTGTCCACCACCATCACCTGCGTGCCCAGTTCGGGCTTCCAGGCGAACTGGCTGGTCATGGGCATGCCCGGACGCTCGAACACCCACGGCTGCATCACGATCACCAGATGCCGGGCCGTGGCGGTGAAGTCGTGCATGTAGCTGGCGCGGGGCAGTTCAACGATCCCGACGGTGTTCAGGCTGCGGTCGGCGTTCAGCCGCCAGACGATCATCCGGTCGCCGTGCAGGCCGACGTTCCAGATCGTACCGTCCGGATCGTATCTGGGATGGGCCTGGAAGGGCATGCCCTTGAGGTCGTCCCGCAGGGTGACAAACCGTTTCGTCGACAGGTCCGCGCGGTCCATGGCCAGCGGCGACCCGCCCTCCCACAGCGCCCAGACCTCGTCGCCCGCGACCATCACAGCGGTGTTGGCGGTGTTGGCGTCGTCGTTCGAGCCGAGGCGGGCGCGGCGATCGCCGGCTGTGCCGAAGCCTGGCGTGACCACAGCGTCAATCTCGCTTTCCCAACGCCGCTTGGGCGTGTCGGCGAAGCGCGCCTCCAGGGTGGCCTGGCCGTCGCGGACGCGGAAAGCCCGCATCAGACCGTCCCCGTCGAACCAGTGGGTGGCCGAGCCGCCCGGCCGCCGGAACTTGGCCGGCCCGTTGCGGAACAGCGCCCCCTCCAGCGCCGCCGGGGCGCGGCCGTGCACCCGCCGCATCGTCCGGCGCGCAATGTCGCCCTCAAGATCGGCGGTCGCGAGCGACCAGTCGGCGGAGGCCTGCATGGCCGCCATAGCCCGGACCGTCTCGGGCGTGACGACCGCGGCAGACAGGGCGGCGGCGCCCATCAGGAAGCTACGACGGGAGGCGAGCATGGAAATCTCCGACAACGTGGAGCGGAATTTGAAGGTTGAAAGGGCCGGACGTTCGGGGGCTCAAGCCGCGCGAAGCGCGATGGCCCCAGGGCAGGACTTCAGCGAATGCTGATCGTCTGCGTGGTCTCGCCGGAGACCGTAAAGCGGGCCTGATCCCAGGCGGCAGGCCCCATCATGCCGACGGCGTTGTTCGAGAAGGCGTAGGGCTCGACCGGCATGCCGAAGGGATTGGTGTTCATCCGCCCGTCGCCGTTCACATCGTGGAAGGCGCGCACCGCATAGTCGCCGGCCGGCAGGTTGTTGAATACGGCCACCGCCGTCTCACCCGAGGCGTCGGCTTCGGCCGAGGCCACCGGCTGACCGCCCTTGTAGGCGTCTTCCGAGTTGAACAGGGCGATCTTGACCGTGCCGGTGTGGGCGCCGGTCTCGAAGGTCAGGGTCAGGGTGTCCCCCTCGGCATGGGCCGGGACAGCGGTCAGGCCCAGCAGGGCGGCGGCGGCGAGAGTGGCGATGCGGATCATGTCGAGGTCCTCGGGAGGGAGCCCGACCACCGGGCCTCCGATGACCTGACCGTGGCGGCGACCATCGTCGGCCGCCACGCCGTTTGCAGGAAGGGACGCCCTGCCTTCGCCAATCGCCACGTGTGTTCATTCGCGAAACGCGAACGGACACCTTCCCGTGCGGCCGAGGACCATCGGCCGCTTCGTCTCCCGGAGCCGAAGCGGCCCGGGATGAAATTCAGCGCGGCGCGCGCTTGGCCAGAATGCGCTGCAGGGTCCGGCGGTGCATGCCGAGGCGGCGGGCCGTCTCGGAGACATTGTGGTCGCACAGCTCATAGACCCGCTGGATATGCTCCCAGCGGACACGGTCGGCGCTCATCGGGTTGTCCGGCGGCTCCGGGGCCTCGCCGGTCATCAGCAAGGCCTTCACCACATCGTCGGCGTCCGCCGGCTTCTGGAGGTAGTCAACCGCGCCGGCCTTCACCGCCGCCACGGCCGTCGCGATGGCGCCGTAGCCGGTCAGCATGACGATGCGGCTGTCCGCCCGACGGTCGCGGATCATCTCCACCACCTTCAGGCCGTTGCCGTCTTCCAGACGCATGTCCAGGACGGCGAAGGCCGGAACCGAGGTCCTCAAGGCGTCATTCGCCTCGGCCACCGACCCGGCCGTGGTCACCTCGAACCCCCGGGTCTCGAGGGCCCGCCCCAGACGGGTGCGCAGGGCATTGTCGTCATCGAGCAGCAGGAGGGTCTTGTCCTCCAGGGCGGCGATGCGGGCTTCAGTCTCGGGCATCTTCGTCAGTTCCATCCGGTCCAAGTCGGTAACGGCGGTCCCCCGGTCAAGGTTCAGACAGGGGGTGCGACACCAAGGCTCAGGTCGCAACCTCCAGCGCCGGGCGGGCCCAGCGCACGGACACACGTGCGCCGCGCGGCTGGCCCCGACCGCCGTCTCCCGCGCCGACGCTGACCTTCCCGCCTGTGCGCTCCAGCAAGGTCCGCGCGATGAAGAAGCCCAGGCCCATACCGCCCTGGCTGGGCGCGATGGTCTCGGGTTCGGGCTCCGGCCTGCGGGACCGGCGCCCCGGCGCCGCGGCGGCCACGGAGGCGGCGATCTGGGCCGCAAGAGCCCGCCGCGCCTTGCCCTGGGGGCGGCTGGTCACATAGGGCTCGCCCAGCCGCGGCAGGATGTCAGGGGGGAAGCCCGGGCCGTCATCGACCACCTCGATCTCGATGAAGCCGGCGTCCACCAGCGCCCGCACGCGCACCCGCGAGCCGGCGAAGTCGGCGGCGTTCTCGACCAGGGTCGACAGGCCGTGGATCACCTCCGGCAGACGTCGGACGCGCGGGGGCTTCTCCCCGGACGCCGTGCGGACGGAGACCTCGAAATCCAGGTCGAAACCGCGGTGCGGCTCGACCACCTCTTCCAGCAGCGCCTTCAGGCCGACCTCGGCGAAGGCGATGCCGCCCTCCTCCTCCGGCTGCTGGGACAGGCGCTTCAGGATGTCCCGGCAGCGTTCCGCCTGCTGGAGGATCAGGGCGGCGTCCTCGGCCGCCGGGCCGCCCTTGGCGGAGGCGCGAAGCAGTTCCTTCGCCACCACCTGGATGGTCGCCAGCGGCGTGCCCAATTCGTGCGCGGCCGCCGCCGCCAGCCCGCCGAGAGCCGCCAGCCGTTGCTCGCGCTGCAGCACGTCCTGCGTTGTCGCCAGCGCCAGCTCCAGCTTCTCGGCGTCCGCCGCCACCCGCCAGGCGTAGGCCGAGGTGAAGACCACCCCCGTGGTCAGGGCCATCCCGACCCCGATCTTGTAGAGCGGCGGCAGGTTCAGTTCGGTCCCCGCCTGCCAGGGCAGCGGCAGGGCGACGAAGAAGAGGCAGATCGTCGCCAGCAGGACCAGCAGCCCCATCAGCACCGCCTGCCGGGCCGGCAACGAGGCCGCCGCGACCGTGACCGGGGCCACAAGCAGAAGGCAGAACGGATTCTGCAGCCCGCCGGTCAGCCCCAGCAGGACTGAAATCTGCAGAATATCGAACCCCAGATGGGCGGCGGTCAGGGTGCCGTCCGTGGTCGAGCCCTCGCTGCGCTTCAGCCGGGCCATGCCGTCGAGGTTGACCAGAACGCTCACGGCGATGACCGCGAGACAGATCCACAGCGGCAGATCGAAATGGAACCAGGCAGTGGCGACGAAAACAGTCGCGCTCTGCCCGAAGATCGTCAGCCAGCGCACGATCACCAGCGTGCGCAGCGAGAGCCCCCGATTGCGCCGCGGCAGGTTTCTCCAGCCCGCGAAGGGGCCGGCGACTTCCGCGGGTTCAGCCGGCTGCGGCGTCGGATGTTCTTCAGTTGCGTTCACAGGTCTTCTATAGGCCGGTTTCGGACCACTGTGAGAGAGCCGTAATGCCGCGCCGTTCCATCCTCATCTTCGCCGGCGCCTGCATCGCCATCGCCGCGGCCCTGGTGGTCGTGACCCTGGTGGTGGTCGGTCGCCAGCCGTCGGTCCGGCCGGGCGGTGAGGTGATCTCGACCGGCCAGCCCCAGGTCGGCGGCCCCTTCCAGCTGGTCAACGAGGACGGACAGGCCGTCGACCAGACCCTGCTGAACGGCAAATGGTCTTTGGTCTTCTTCGGCTTCACCTACTGCCCGGACTTCTGTCCCGCCACGCTCGGCATGCTGGAGGCGACCAAGCAGCAGCTGGGGGCCGAGGGCGAGGACCTGCAGCTGGTCTTCATCTCGATCGATCCGGAACGGGACACCCCCAAGGCGATGAAGGACTATCTGTCGACCTATCCGATGGATGTGATCGGTCTGACCGGTACGCCGGATCAGGTGCGGGACGCGGCCGACGCCTATCGGGCCGTCTATGAGAAGGTCGGCGACGGCGACAACTACACCATGAACCACTCCCTCACGATCTATCTGATGGGGCCGGACGGACAGTTCCGGGCGCCGTTGGGTCACGACATCGGTCCAGCCCGCGCCGCCGACATCATCCGGCGGAACATGGCGCGGGGCTAAGGCGCGGCCCGGACCCCCGTTCACGATTTCAGTGATCGGGGATAATCTTTTTGCAGTGCGATACGTTCTATGGTGCCCTGCCGCACTCTCGGCGGGGGCCGTGTCAGGATACGCATGCTGTATACGCTTCACGAGCTGGCCTACGCTTCGGCCGCTCCGTTCCGGATCGGGGCCCAGATGGCCCGGGATTTCTGGACGTCACCGCTCAACCCGGCCGCCGAAACCGCCATCGGACGGACAGCCTTCGCCTCGGCCGAACTGTTCGAGAGCATCACCCGCCGCTACGGAAAGCCGGCGTGGGGACTGGATGTCGTCACCATCGACAACAAGCCCGTCCGGACGACCGAGCAGGTCATCTGGTCCTCGCCCTGGTGCCGTCTGGTGCGCTTCGCCCGCCACGTCGGCGACCTGAAGCGGGCCGGCAAGCCGACCTCCGCTCCGGCCGTGATGATCGTCGCTCCCCTGTCGGGTCACTATGCGACCCTGCTGCGTGGCACGGTCGAGGGTTTCCTCCAGGACCACGACGTCTACGTCACCGACTGGTCGAACGCCCGTCAGGTGCCGATGCTGGAAGGCCGGTTCGACTTCTTCGACTACATTGACCACGTCCGCACCATGCTGGCCCAGATCGGCCCGCGCGCCCACGTCGTCGGTGTCTGCCAGCCCGGACCGCCGGTGCTGGCCGCCTGCGCCCTGATGGCCGCGGACGAGGACCCGAACCGCCCGGCCTCCATGACCTTCATGGGCTCGCCCATCGACGCCCGGTTGTCACCGACCGTGACCAACCAGCTGGCGGAGGAAAAACCCTTCACCTGGTTCAAGTCGAACATGATCCACACCGTGCCCTGGCCCTATCCCGGGTTCGGCCGCCGCGTGTATCCGGGCTTCGTCCAGCTCTACAGCTTCATGTCGATGAACGAGGACAAGCACATCGACGCCCATCGCCGCTACTTCGAGAGCCTGGTCGACGGAGACGGCGACGGGGCCCAGAAGCACGAGGAGTTCTACGACGAGTACCTGTCGGTGCTGGACCTGTCGGAAGAGTTCTATCTCCAGACCATCGACATCGTCTTCCAGCAGCACCTGCTGCCGCGCGGCCTGCTGGAGCATCACGGTCGCAAGGTTGACCTCTCGGCCATCACAGACATCGGCCTGATGACCGTGGAGGGCGAGAAGGACGATATCTCCGGCGTCGGCCAGACCCAGGCCGCCCACATTCTGACCCCCAATATTCCGGATGAGCGCCGCGCGCTCTACGTCCAGCCGGAAGTCGGCCACTACGGCGTCTTCAACGGCCGACGCTTCCGGGACGAAATCTATCCGCGCGTCCGCGACTTCATCGCGGCCAACGAGGCCATTTGTGCAGTACCGGAACGGCCAGCGACTGCCGCCTGAAACGCTCGGCGTTCCGGTCAGGCTATCGGTCAATCCGCGTGCGCGACGCCTGTCGATCCGCATTGACGCCCGGGCCGGCGAGGCGGTGCTCGTCGCGCCGTCCGAGCGCAAGCTGGGCGAGGTCGTCGCCTTCGCCCGCACCAAGGCCGAATGGATGCGCGAGCGGCTGGCCGAGCGGCCGGACAGCGCGCCGCTGGAGCCCGGCGCCGTCGTACCTCTCTACGGCCGCCCGACCCTGCTGGTGTCGACCGGCGGGGCGGGAGCCGCGCGCCTGATCGACACGGCCGACGGTCCCGTCATCCAGTCCGGCGGCGATGGCGAAGCCTTTTCACGTCGTGTCGAGAACCTGTTCAAACGGCTGGCCCGGCAGGTGCTGGTCGAGCGCACGGAACATCATCTGCGAACCCTCGGCCAGCGCCCGGTCACAGTCTCCATCGCCGACACCCGGTCCCGCTGGGGTTCGTGCAGCCCGCACAACCGGTCGATCCGCTACAGTTGGCGGGTCATCCTGGCGCCGCCCGCCGTGGCCGACTATCTGGCCGCGCACGAGGTCGCCCACCTGGTCCATGCGGACCATAGCCCGGCCTACTGGTCCGTCGTCCATGCGCTGGTCGGCGACCACCGCCCCTACCGCAAATGGCTGCGCGAGCACGGACCCGCACTGCACGCGGTCGGCCGCTGACGCCTCGCCCCCTCAACCGGGGGCGGCGTCTAGAAGAACAGCGGGTCCGATTTCTTCTCGGGCTGGGGCGTCGGTTCCGGGCGCGGCTCCTCGCGGCGCGGCGGCTGGGGTTGGGTCGGGCGCACCACCGGAGTCTCGGGACGGTTCGGCGCGATGGGCCGCTGGGCGGGCTGCGGCTCGATGAGCCGCTCATCCAGCGGATCCTTGGCCGCGTCGCCCGGCGGGTTGTCGCCGAACAGGTCGCCGATCTGCCCGATCAGGCTTTCAACCGGACTGGGCGGCGTCCACCCTTCGGGCATGGCGGGGCCGGCGGGAATATCCGGCGCATTCAATCGCGGCAGGGCGGCCTGCATGAAGCCTTTCCAGATCGCGGCCGGCGACGAGCCGCCGGTAACGCCGCGCATGGGCGTGTTGTCGTCCTTGCCGACCCAGACCGCCGTCACGAAGCCGCCCGTGTAGCCGACGAACCAGGCGTCCTTGTAGTCGGAGGTGGTGCCGGTCTTGCCAGCCAGGTCCCGACCGCTGATCGCGGCGCCCCGCCCCGACCCCGAGGTCACCACGCCGCGGAGCATCTGGTTCATATAGTAGAGGTAGGGATTGCTGATCGCCTGGACCGGTCCGTCCGCGCGGCTGGCCCGCTGGTAGATCACCCGGCCTTGCGGCGTGCGGATGCGGCTGATGCCATAGGCCTCGACCCGGCGTCCGCCATTGGCGAAGGCGTCATAGGCCTGGGCCATCTCGATCGGCGACACTTCCACGGCGCCGAGCGCCATGGCGGGCTCCAGACCGATCCGGCTGGTCACACCCAGACGCCGCGCGGTGCGGGCGACGTTATCCCGTCCGATCTGGTCGGCGATGCCGGCGGCGACCGTATTGGTCGACTGGGCCACGGCATTGGCCAGGCTCATTTCACCGGCGAAGGTTCCGGAATAGTTGCGGGGCGACCAGTTGCCGATACGGATCGGCGCGTCGTTCACCCGGGTCTCCGGCGTGTAGCCGCTCTCGACGGCGGTCAGATAGACGAAGGGCTTGAACGCCGAGCCGGCCTGACGGCGGGCGTCCGTGGCGCGGTTGAACTGGCTGTCGGCATAGGAACTGCCGCCGATCATGGCGCGCACCCGGCCCTCACCGTCCAGGGCCACGAGCGCGGCCTGTTCGACGCCGCGCGACTTGTCCCGCTCCAGAATCCGACGCACCGAGCGCTCGGCCTGGGTCTGCAGGGTCAGGTCCAGGGTGGTCTCCACCACCATGTCCTCGGTCGGCTCGCCAACCAGTTCCCGGATCTGCTTGTCCAGCCAGTCGATGAAATACTGGGCATGCTGGGTCGCGAGGGTGCGCGACACCCGCACCGGCTCGGTTACGGCCTGGGCGCGCTGCTCGGCCGTGATGACGCCCGCATCGACCATCTCGTTGAGCACAACCGTGGCGCGGTTGGCCGCCCGCTCGCTTTCCGAAACCGGAGAGTAGCGCGACGGGGCTTTCAGCAGTCCCGCCAGCAGAGCGGCCTCGCCAACAGTCAGCTGTTTCGCGCTCTTGTCGAAATAGCGCTGGGAGGCCGCCTCGATGCCGTAGGCGCCGGCGCCGAAATAGACCCGGTTCAGATAGAGGGCGAGAATTTCCTTCTTGGAGAATTTCATCTCCAGCCAGACCGCCAGCATCAGTTCCTGAACCTTGCGCTTCAGGTTCTGGTCCGGGCTCAGGAACAGGTTCTTGGCCAACTGCTGGGTCAGGGTCGAGCCGCCCTGGACCACGCGGCCGGCGCGCATGTTCGACACCGCAGCCCGGCTCATGCCGACCGGGTCGAAGCCGGGGTGGTGATAGAAGCGTCGGTCCTCAATGGCGATGAAGGCCGCCGGAACATAGTCCGGCAGCGCGTCCAGGTCCGCGGGCGGAGCCTGTTGGGTGCCGCGCACGGCGATCAGGGCCCCGTTGCGATCCAGATAGGTGATCGAGGGCTGGCGATCGATGTTGTAGAGGGTGGAGGTGTCCGGCAGGTCCCGCGCGAAGACCGCGAAGAAGACCACGAGGAAGATGGCCCCCCACACGCCGACGACGGCGCCCCAATAGAGCACCCGTTGCAACGGCGTCCGCGCCGGCTTCTCACCACCGCTGCCGCGCCTGAAGCTGAACCCACCGGCCATTCAAAACCTCACCCAACCCGTCCTTCGGCCATAGCCGATCAGACGGTGCACGGAAATCGCCATCCTGTCTTCACAGGAGCGTGAAGGCGATTTCCGCCGAAAGGATGACCGTATCGACGCCTATTCTAAAAACGCGTTCACCTCGGCGGCGAACACCGCCGGCTGGTCCAGCATGATGAAGTGGGCGCTGTCGTCGATCCGCTTGAGCTGCACGCCGCCCAGGCCCTGATAGGACATCCGGTAGATGGCGTCGGTGATCTCGGGCGTCATGCGGGCGTCGTTGAACTTCACGTACAGGACTTCCGTCGGCGCGGTGATCCGCGAAAGCTCGGGCCGCAGGTCGGTGGCGATCAGCTCACGGAAGGACGAGGCGGCGACCTGCTGGTCGCTGGTCTCCATGTCGCGGATCGGCCCCGCGCGCAGGGACTCGGTGTTGATCATGCCGTTGATCGAGGCCGTGGCCTGGGCGTTGTAGGCCTCGCGGGAGATGGTCGACATGCCGGCGTAGACCTGGTCGGCGATCGGCGCGACGCTTTCGGCCGTGGTTCCCGGAGGGCCGAACATCACGCCCATGAACGGCACCATGTCGACGACCATCAGCTTGCCGACGCTGTCGGGGTGCCGGGCCGCCAGCATCAGGCTGATGGTCCCGCCCATGGAGTGACCGATCACGACCGGCTTGTTCAGATTCTGCTCGGCGATATAGCGCGCCAGGTCCTCGGCCACCGGCGCGGCGACCGGCCCCGTGGCGTTGTCTTCCGCAGGCGCGCCGGCGAAGCCCTGCACGTGGACGCGGTGCACCCGGTAGCGGCCCTTCAGCTGATCGGTCAGCCCGTCCCAGATTTCCGGCGAGGAGGTCAGACCAGGGATCAGGATGATGTCGCCGACCGGATGTTCAGGCCCGTCGACCCGGACGTGGAAGCGGCCCGACTCGAAATCGGCGTGATGGTGCCCATGATCCGCGGCCTGCCCATGGGCGGCGTGCGAGCCATGTTCCTGGGCAAGGACGGGCGAGGCCAGCCCCAGCGAGACGCAGGCGGCGACCGCGGTAGCGGCGGTGATGGCTTTCATATCGGTTCCCCATTGGACGGACACATGGCCCGCTTCTGTCCGTAAGTCGTCGCAGGGGGCGCGATTGGATGCGCCCGGTCAAGACTTCCCGGTCACGCAGCGCTAAAGAGGGCGCATGACCCTCGAAATTCCCGCTCCGGCTTCATCCAGCGCGCCCGAAGCCAAGGCCCCGCCGGCCGCTTTCGGCAAGGGCTTCGTCCTGGACACCTGGTATTTCGTCGCCCTGTCGCGGGACGTGAAGCCGGAATCCCTGAAGCGGTACGAGCTCCTGAACGAGCCCGTGCTGATCGGCCGGACGAAGGCAGGTCAGGTTTTCGCCATGCGCGACATCTGCCCTCACCGCGCCGCCCCCCTGTCCGCGGGACGGGTCGTGAACAAGCCGGGCGAGGGCGAAACGGTGGAATGCCCCTATCACGGCTGGCGCTTCCGCCCGGACGGCGTCTGCGCCAGCATTCCCTCGCTGGTCGAGGATCAGGCGTTCGAGGCGAACCGCATCAAGGTGCGGTCCTATCCGGTGCGCGAAAGCCAGGGGATGGTGTTTGTCTGGATCGGTTCTGACGCCCGCAATGGCGGCGAACCGGATCACGAACCGCCCGTTTTCCCCGGCGCAGCCGGCGAGGCGAAGCTGGTCGAGTGGATGGATTTCGACAGCCACATCGATCACGCCGTCGTCGGTCTGATGGACCCCGCTCACGGGCCTTTCGTCCATCAGCAATGGTGGTGGCGCTCCGAACACTCGATGCATGAGAAGGCCAAGGCGTTCGAACCGCGCGAGCTGGGCTTCTCGATGGTTCGACACGCCCCCTCGTCGAACAGCCGTCTTTACAAAATTCTGGGCGGCGCGCCCGCGACCGAGATCACCTTCCGACTGCCGGGCTATCGCTGGGAACACATCCAGGTCGGGCCAAAACAGGTTCTGGCCCTGACCTGCCTGACCCCTGTCACGGAGACAAGGACCCGCATCACCCAGATTTTCTGGTCCGATCACTGGGTGTTCGACCTGGCCAAGCCCTTCCTGCGTATGGGTGTGGTCGCCTTCCTCAAACAGGACGGCGGCATGGTGAATTTGCAGAACGAAGGCCTCCGCTACGACCCCGCCCTGATCTGGATCGACGACGCCGACAAACAGGCCAAGTGGTACCAGCAGCTGAAGCGCGAATGGGCGAAGAGCCGGGCCGAAGGTCGACCGTTCGAAAACCCCGTGAAGCCCACGACTCTCCGTTGGAAGAGCTGAGGCTCTTCGGAGCGCTATCGCTCGCGACGCGGTCGCTCGCTGCTTGAGCGCCGACCGAGACTCCGGAAAAGACAAAGGCCGCGGCTCCCGCCGCGGCCTTCAATCTACAGGACGTGCGCGAAGCCTCGGGCCCGGCCGCGTCGGGAGATCCCGAAGGGCCGACGGTCCGCGGCCCTCGCTTACTGGCGCGACAGCGCGCCGGCGAGGATGACGTCGATCTGCTTGCCGATCTGCGCGGTCAGTTGCTCGATCCCCCAACCGTCGTAGGCGGCGTGGCGGTAGTTGGCGACATAGGCGCCGTAGACCAGTTCGCCCAGCAGGCGGACGTCGGCGTCCTGCCCCAGTTCGCCTTCGGAGACCGCCGTCTGCAGGATGTCGGCGACGATGCCGGTGACCGGACGCAGGGCGGCGCGGCTGCGCATCTCGGCGGCGACCGGCTGGAACCAGGAGCGCGACACCACGGCCTGAACCAACGGCAGATGCTCCAGCTGGGCGTGGTAGGCGGCGCTTAGGGCGGCCAGAAGGCGTCCACGCACCGAGTTCTCGGCGGCGACCGCCGCCTTCAGCGCGTCGGCCAGCCGGGCCATGTCCTCGGCGAGAACCGCCTCGAACAGCTCGGCCTTGTCCTGGAAGTTCGCGAACACGGCGCCGGTCGACATGCCGGCGCCCTTGGCGATGTCGCGAATGGTGGCGGGTTCGTAGCCGCGCTCCGCGAAGAGGGCGCGGGCGGCGTCCAGGACCTTCTGGCGGGTCCGGACCTTGGCGGCTTGGCGGCGATTGAGGCGGGGGGCTTCAGCCTCGGTGTCGGAGGCGGTCTGGACGGAGCTCAGGGCGATATCTCGCATGAAAAACGGTTACTCGACTAAGCAGCGGGCAAAGACCGCCGGCACGAATGAACGCCTTTTGGGCGGGTTACAGGACGCGGGAGGACCGCCCCGTCAGCCCGCCACATCCGGCGAAGGGGGCACTCATCACGCAACGATGACCAAATTGGGGTCCACAGATTAACAGAGCCGATCGTTGCTGGGTTAACGGCTCAGCTTTGCTGCTCCGTCGCACCCTGACGACGATTTGTTGACCTGAGGGCCCGGGGGAGGCGTTCACCTTTACTGTCCGGCATGGCGTCCTGAAACAGTTTTCTGAACCGGTCCCGGCGTTCGTGAATGGACGCCAGAACCTTCCCCATGGGCACTCCGAGGTCGACCAGGGTGTTTTCCGCCAGCTGAAGACTGGCCTCGGTGGTTTCAGGAACCGCGTCGGTGACTCCCAGTCTGTACAATCTTTCCGCGTGCCTCGAATCCCGGGCGCGGGCGATGAGGATGAGGTCCGGTCGGAGCGACCGCGCCGCCGACACGACCTCATCAACCTTTGCGGGAGAATCCATTGTAACCACCATGGCGCGGGCCTTTCCGACACCACAGCGTTGCAGCATGTCGATGTTGCCCGCATCGCCGTAGAAGACATCGGATCCCTCCGCCCGCCCCTTGGCTACGGTCGAGGCGTTGGCGTCGACGGCGATGAATTTTTGTCCGTGTTCGTCCAACAATTCGCCGACCAGACGACCGACGCGGCCGAACCCGACGACCAGGACCCGGTCCTCCACCGACGGAACCTGCATGGCTTCGGCGGGAAGATCCGGTTGAGTTGGCGCGACGCGGTTCGCAAGACGATCCGCAAACATCGCCATCAGAGGAACAGTAAATATACTTATCGTCGCCGCCAGCATCACCGTGCCGGTGAACCCCGGGGAGGCGATGCCCTCGACCAGTCCTGCGCCGAGAATAACAAACGCGAACTCTCCCGCCGGCCCCAGAACCAGAGCGGTTTCGATGGCTGTCCGGTTCTTCACGCCCCAGAACCGCGCCACGCCGTAGATGAGCGCAGCCTTGAGCAACGTCAGAAGAAGCGCGAGCCCGAAGACCGAGACCGGATCGGCGGCGACCGCATCAAGGTCGAGGCCGATCCCGACCCCCACGAAAAAGACGCCCAGCAGCAAGCCCTTGAAGGGTTCGATCGACACCTCGATCGCCCGGCGGAACTCCGTTTCGGCCAGAAGCAATCCCGCCACCAGGGCGCCGAGACTCATCGACAGCCCCGCCGCCTGCGCGGCCAGCCCCGCCCCGACGACCACCAGCAGGCAGGCGGCGACGAACATTTCCTGCCCCTGTCCGTCGGCCCGCGCCTTCGCCACCGACCGGAACAGCGGACGTAACACCAACCGTCCAAGGATCACCAGCAACCCCAGACCGATGGCGGCCGGAACCAGGGTGAACAAGGCCGGACGCAGGACCGCCGGATCAAACTCCCCGCCGGCGGTCACGCCGGTCTCGGCCAGCGCCGCCATGACCGTCACCGTGATCAGGATGGGGGCGACGGCGAGATCCTGCGCCAGAAGGACGGAGAAGGTCGTCCGCCCCGAGGCGCTGCCCAACCGGCCACGCTCGGCCAGAACCGGCATGACCACGGCCGTCGAGGACAGGGCCAGTCCCATTCCCAGCACCGCGGCCGAGACCAGCGGCTGCCCCATGACCATGAAAACAACGGCCAGGCCGACGGCGCAGGCCACGACCTGGCTGAGGCCAAGGCCGAACACCAGCCGCCGCATGGCCTTCAGCCGCTCCCAGGACAACTCCAGCCCGATCATGAACAGGAGGAAGGCCACGCCCAGTTCGGACAGCGACCTGAGTTGGCTGGCGTCGGAAATGGTCAGCCAGCCCAGCCACGGCACGGTATCGGAGAACCGGGCCAGACCGTCGGGGCCGAGGAAAACCCCTGCGGCGAGGAAGCCGAGAACCGGGCTGATCTTCAGCCGGTTAAACAGCGGCACGACCACGCCCGCCGCCGCAAGGAAGACCAGAAGGTCCTTATATTCGCCGCCGCCGCCGTGATGAGTCATTCGCCCTCCGTACGGTTCAGCCTACAGGCTGAAACGCCGCTGCGTCCGGCTTTCCGTCGATTCATGACAAAAATTTCAGGCGACAGCCCCTGTTGCGGGCGTAGGGTCCGGCCGCCCCGTTCAGGTTGGTGAAAAGAAGTCCGGAAACTACGCATGAAGAAGCTGCTCATCGGCGCCGCAGTCGGCGCCCTGCTCCTGCCCGCCGCCGCCCAGGCCCAATCCTGGACCGACAACGACGATCACGCCTGCATCGATGAGGCGTGCACCGTCTTCGAACTCTTCCAGACGCCGCCTGCCGGCGGCGCGGTCCAAGGTTACCAGGGCACGGTCGCCCCCAAGTACGGCGCCTGGGGTTTCGACCTGAACGGTCGCGACACCTCGGTCGACCCGGGCGAAAGCTTCTTCCGCTACGCCAACGGTTCGGCCCTCGACCGTCTGCAGATTCCGTCGGACCGCACCTCCTACGGCTCGTTCAACCTGCTGCGCGAACTGTCCGACAACCGCGTCAAGGAAATGATCGAGGGCCTGGTGGCCCGCACCGATCTGTCCGCCGGCTCTGACGAACAGAAGATCGCCGACGCCTACCGCTCCTACATGGATGTGGCGCGCATCGAGGCGCTCGACGACCAGCCGCTGCAACCCTATCTGGCCGCCATCCGCGCCGCCGACACCCATGACAAGATGGCTGTCTACATGGGGCAGAGCCAGGGCCGCATCGGCGCCTCGATCTTCGGCACGGGCATCACGATCGACCAGAAGGCGCCGACCCGCTACGTCGTCTCGACCGGCCAGTCGGGCATCGGCCTGCCGAACCGCGACTACTATCTGGAAACGCGTTGGGCCGAGAAGAAGGTGCTGTACCAGGCCTATGTCGCGCGCATGCTGGGCATGATCGGCTGGGAGAACCCCGAACAGGCCGCCGCGGACATCGTCGCCTTCGAAACCCGGATCGCCGAGGCCCACTGGACCCCGATCCAGAACCGGAACCGCGACGAGACCTACAACGAGTACACCATCAGCCAACTGGCCTCCGAAGCCCCCGGCTTCCCCTGGCAGGCCTACTACAACGCTGTCGGTGTGGGCGAGGTGCCTCGCCTGATCGTCCGTCAGGACACGGCCATGCCGAAGATCGCCGCCATCTACGCCGAGACGCCGATGTCGGTGGTCCAGGCCTGGCAGGCCTTCCATACGGTCGATGACGCCGCCGGCCGCCTGTCGCAGCGGTTCTCGGACGCCCAATGGGAGTTCCGGTCGCGCGACCTGAACGGTCAACCGATGCAGCGTCCGCGCGACAAGCGCGGCATCAGCTTCGCCGAAGGCATGCTCGGTGAGGCCGTCGGCCGCCAGTATGTCGCGGAGTATTTCCCGGCTGAATCCAAGGCCAAGATGGAAGAACTGGTCGCCAACCTGCGTCTGGCCCTGTCGCACCGGATCGACAACCTGACCTGGATGAGCGCCGAAACCCGCGCCGCCGCCCAGGACAAGCTGGCCAAATTCACCGTCAAGATCGGCTATCCGAACAAATGGCGCGACTACTCCGCCCTCGAAATCCGCCCGGACGACCTGTTCGGCAATGGTGAGCGCGCGGGCCTGTTCCAGTGGAACTATCAGCTCAGCCGCCTGAACCAGCCGGTCGACAAGGACGAATGGGGCATGACCCCGCAGACCGTGAACGCCTACTACAACTCGGCCAACAACGAGATCGTCTTCCCGGCCGCCATCCTGCAGCCGCCCTTCTTCGATCCGGACGCGGACCCGGCCGTCAACTACGGCGGTATCGGGGGCGTGATCGGCCACGAGATCGGCCACGGCTTCGACGACCAGGGCTCCAAGTCCGACGGCGACGGCGTGCTGCGCAACTGGTGGACCCCGGAGGACAAGTCGAACTTCGAGGCCCTGACCGCCCGCCTGGGCGCCCAGTACGACCAGTTCGAGCCGATCCCGGGCTTCCACGTCCAGGGCGGACTGACCATGGGCGAGAACATCGGAGACGCCGCCGGCGTGGCCGTCGGTCTGGAGGCCTATCACCTGTCCCTGAACGGCCAGCCGGCTCCGGTTCTGGACGGCACGACCGGCGACCAGCGCTTCTTCTACGGCTGGGCCCAGGTCTGGCAATCGAAGTACCGCGACGACGCCCTGCGCAACCAGATCGCCACCGACCCGCACAGCCCGGCCGAGTTCCGCGTCATCGGCCCGGTGCGCAACGTCGATGCCTGGTACGACGCCTTCGGCGTCCAGCCCGGGTCGAAATACTATCTCGCGCCCGAAGACCGCGTCCGCATCTGGTAAGCGGACCGTCCTGAGAGACAGAAGGGCCGGAGCGGCGACGCTCCGGCCTTTTTTCTTCGGCCGCGGATCGTCGGCCCCTTCGGGGACCTCCCGATCCGACGCGGCCTGGCGCTTCGCGCAGGCTGATCGTCAGACGGCGGTGATCGCGAGCGCGCTCAGGCAGCGAGCCGCCGCGCGGCGAGCGATAGCGCCAGAATAATGGGCAATAAAAAAGCCCGCCGCGGGGGATACATCGCGGCGGGCTTTCTTTCGCTCTTATCGAGCGGACGTTTCCTCCCCGAAACGCCTCCGGGCTGCAGCTGCGTCGAAACGCTGCGCTTCCCGAGTGCGTCAGAAAGACGACAATTCCCGCGCCAAGTCAATCAAGACCCTGACGCTGACGGGGATTTTTCCTTTGTTATCAGCGATAACTCACACAGTCGTGCGTCAGGAACCGACGATACCCCGGACGGTCGTCACCAGGTCGGCGCGCGGAACGACCTGCTGACCCGGACGCTCGGCCTTCCAGGCTTCGTTGTCAGCCACGCCGGCGGCGGCCGCGCGGCCTGCATCCAGGTCCTTGATGGTCACGGTTCCCGCGGCGATCTCATCCCCGCCCAGGATGACGGCGGCAGGCGCGCCCCGCCGGTCCGCGTACTTCATCTGGGCCTTCATGCCGGCCTTGCCGAGGTAAAGCTCCGCGGCGATCCCCGCATTGCGCAGTTCGGAAACCGCATCGAGGTAGTGCTGCATATCGGCCTCCGAGAAGACGATCACCACCACCGGGCCGCGCACCGCATCCTCGTCCGTCCGGCCCGCCGCGCGCAGCGCCGAGGCCAGACGCGAGACCCCGAACGAGAAGCCCGTCGACGGCAGGCGCTCGCCGGTGAAACGGGCCACCAGATCATCATAGCGGCCGCCGCCGCCGATGGAGCCGAAGCGCACGGCGCGGCCCTTGTCGTCGGTCGTCTCCAGGAGCAGCTCGGCCTCGAACACGGCCCCGGTGTAGTACTCCAGCCCGCGCACGATGGTCGGGTCAAAGCGGACGGCGTCCTGACTGACCTTCATGGCGTTCAGGGCCCGATCGATCGCCGCCAGCTCCTCCAGGGCGGCCTCCCCGACAGAGCCCAGTCCGCCGGCGCGCGCCACGGCCTCCAGCGTCTCCGCCCGGCTCAGGGCGGCGTCACCGGCCGAGGCGAGGAAGGCCTCGATGGTCGCGGCTACCGCCAGCGGGAGTTGCGCCCCCTTGGTGTAGTCGCCGGAGTCATCCAGCCGCCCCTCGCCCAGCAGGGCGGCGACGCCCTCCCAGCCCAGACGATCGAACTTGTCGATGGCGCGCAGGGCGGTCAGCTTCTGGGCCGGATCGGTCACGCCGCCGGCCTCAAAGAGCCCGTCGAACAGCTTGCGGTTCGAGACGCGGATCACCGCCTGGCCCGGCGCCAGACCGGCGGCCTGAAGGCCTTCGCAGGCCATGGCGATGATTTCCGCGTCCGCCTCGGGACGGTCCGAGCCGACCGTGTCGGCGTCACACTGGACGAACTCCCGGAAGCGTCCCGGGCCGGGCTTCTCATTGCGCCAGACCGGCCCGAAGGCGTACCGACGGAACGGCTTGGGCAGGGTTTCCCAGTTCTGGGCGGCGAAACGGGCCAGCGGCGCGGTCAGGTCATAGCGCAGGGCCATCCACTGATCGTCGTCGTCCTGCAGCGCCAGAACCCCCTCGTTGGGGCGGTCGGTGTCCGGCAGGAACTTGCCCAGGGCGTCGACGTACTCGAAGGCCGGCGTCTCCAGCGGCTCAAAGCCCCAGCGCTCATAAACCTCCGACACCCGATGCACGAGGCGGCGCTCGGCGACGAGGTCGCGACCCCGACGATCGGCGAACCCCCGGGGGTTGCGGGCTTCAGGGCGGATGGGCGCATTGTCGGTCATGCCGCGCGCTTAAGCCAAAGGCCGCGCGCGGGCAACGATCAGGCGGTCTCGCGCTTCAAAAGAGGCACGGGCCGGCCGTAGGTCAGACAGCGCCAGAGCCATTCGAAAGGCCCCATGCTGAACGCCGAAAGCCACAGCGGGGACCAGATCAACTGGGCGATCCAGACGCCGCCGACGACCAGCCAGAGTTGGGCCGGAGCCAGGGTTCCGAACCAGTGCGGCCCCCACGGCATATAGAACAGGGTCGTCATGATCAGGGTCTGGGTCAGGTAGTTGGTGAAGGCCATCCGCCCCACCGGCGCCAGGACGGCCGTGATCGCCTTCAGGCCGAAGCGGGTCATCAGGATGAGCAGGCTTGCGTAGGCAAGGGTGATCAGGGGGGCAAAGCTGCCCATCACGCCGGCCATGCCGGCGGTCGGGTCAGGCGCTCCGGGGAGAGCGCTGTAAAACGCCCAGTCATACCAGGCGAGCGCCGCCAGGTTGGCGCCCCCCAGCAGCAGCAGCAGGACGTAGATCCAGGTCGGGGACCGGCCGCTCAGGAATCCCGCCTTGAACAGACCCATGCCCAGAAGCATCAGGGCGGCGGTGATCGGAATCAGCGTCAGGCTCATGAGCTGCAGGAAAACGGCGGCCTTCAGGTTCTCGACCTGCGCGCCCGGCCAGCCCGCCTGGTAGGCGTCGATGATCGCCGCCAGCTGCTCCGGCGTCGTCGCGAAGGGATTGCCCCCCTGCGCCGCCTGGGGATCGCCGGCCATCATCCCGGCAAACAGCGCCATGGCCGCCGAAAGCCCCGCGAACACGCCGTTCAGGAGCGCGCCGGTCCAGATCAGCCGCCTGGCCGACCACGACCGGGCGATCATCACCAGAAGACCGGTATAGGCGTAGTGGAGCAGGATGTCCCCGAACCACAGGGCGAAGCCGTGGAGGAGGCCGAACAGGCCCAGCCAGAGAAGGCGGCGCGTCAGCAAGGGACCACGGGCCTCGTCATATCTCTGGCCGCCGATGAGGAAAATCGACACGCCGAACAACATCGAGAACAGCGACCGGAACTTGTCCTGGAAGAAGACGTCCTTGACCCACTCGGCGACAATGTTGGCGTGGTCAT
The DNA here is from genome assembly GCF_048799765.1 of Brevundimonas sediminis. Taxonomy (NCBI): domain Bacteria; kingdom Pseudomonadati; phylum Pseudomonadota; class Alphaproteobacteria; order Caulobacterales; family Caulobacteraceae; genus Brevundimonas; species Brevundimonas sediminis. The sequence continues at coordinate 120,697 of NZ_JBLYQK010000002.1, read as the reverse complement.
GCGCCCAGGGCGCCGTCAGGGTCGGGTCAGTCTCCAGGGCGATCGGCCAGGCGAACGCCATGGCGTTGACCCCCAGAATGCCGAGGATGGCCCACCCCCGAAGCATGTCCAGGGTGAAGATGCGGTCCTTCAACGCGATCGGCGCGAGACGCGAATCTACGGTGTCCGTGGCGGTCATGGCAGGCTCCCCCGAGTAGCGGGGACGACCGTCGCCGCCCGCGACGGACAGGTCAAACCAATTCGCGGTAAGGTTTCAGCCCGCGCCGCCGCGGCCCATGACCCCAAGGCGGTCGCGCACCTCAGGCTGGGGCGTGAAGGCGATGAAGGCCACGCACAGTCCGGCCCACAGGGCATAGGCGACGCCGATCACCGCAGCGAAGGGCATGCCCGCCACGCCGTAGATCAGCAGGGTGGTCTCGCTGCTGCCGACGCCTTCCCCGACATTGGCCGCGTTCGTCCACTGAAGGATCAACTGCCAGAACGCGAACAGGGCGGCGAGGATAACGGCCAGAAGACCGCCGTAGAACATGAAGCGCCAGACCACGCCCAGCCGGGTCGCCGGACGTCCCGTCCGCTGGCGCTCCTGCGCCAGGAGCCAGAGAATGGCCGGCACGCCCAGCAGGCCCAGGCCGAACAGCTGCAGCCGCCAGTCCATCTCCAGCCCGGGCACCCAGTTGTGCGGCCGCCAGATGGCCAGGGTGATCCACAGAGGCGGCCAGAAGACGCCGAGAAGCACCGCCAGCACGGTGTGCTGCGGCTCCTTGCGCCAGACCACCCGCTGCTGGCCCGGGAAGTCCTCGGGCTTCTCGAGACGGCGGATCATCGGGTGGGGACCGGCGTCTCGCCGGAATAGTCATAGAAGCCCCGGCCCGACTTGCGGCCCAGCCAGCCCGCCTCGACGTATTTCACCAGCAAGGGACATGGCCGGTATTTGCTGTCGGCGAGACCGTCGTAAAGCACGTTCATGATGGCCAACACCACATCCAGCCCCATGAAGTCGGCCAGCTCCAGCGGCCCCATCGGGTGGTTGGCGCCCAGCTTCAGCGCCTTGTCGATCGAAGCGACGTTCCCGACCCCTTCGTAAAGGGTGTAGATCGCCTCATTGATCATCGGGACCAGAATGCGGTTCACGATGAAGGCGGGGAAGTCCTCGGAGTTGGTCGTCGTCTTGCCCAGCGACTCGGCGAAGGCGACCGCGGCCTCATAGGTTTCGGCCGAGGTGGCGATGCCGCGCACGATCTCGACCAGCTTCATCACCGGAGCCGGCTTCATGAAGTGCAGGCCGATGAAGCGTTCGGGCCGATCCGTGGCCGAGGCCAGACGGGTGATGGAGATCGAGGAAGTGTTCGAGGCCAGCAGCGTCGACCCGCCGAGGTGCGGCAACAGCTCCGTCAGGATCGCCTTCTTGACCGCTTCGTCCTCGACGGCGGCCTCGATCACGAGATCCGCCTTCGCGGCCTCGGGCAGGGCGGCGACAGCGCTGATCCGGGACAGGGCGGCGTCGCCCTCCGCCTGGCTCATCAGCCCGCGCGCGATCTGGCGCGACAGGCTGGCGGCGATCGCGCCCAGCGCCTGGGGCACGCGATCACCCGCGGCGTCATAGAGTTTCACGTCATAGCCGCCGGTCGCCACCGTCTGGGCGATCCCTGCACCCATCTGGCCCGCGCCGATGATGGCGACTGTCTTGATCGTGGTCATGTAGTCCGGTCGTGTCTCAGGCCAGCGGCCCCGTGGGCGGGCACCTTAGGACGGTCGCCGAACGGTGCAAGCACGGAAGATCGACTCGCTCCCGGAACCCCGGCGGCGTGACCTCCGCGCCGCGCCCGTCAGCCGAACACCCCGATCAGGAAGGGCGCGCTCATGCGATTGAACAGAATCCCGAGGAACTGAAGGGTCAGGATCGCCACGACCGGGGAAATATCGATCCCGCCCAGCGGCGGAATAACCCGACGGAACGGAGCGAGGATCGGTCCGGTCACGGCATCAAGGAACATGGCGAGCTGGGCCACGAACCGGTTGCGGTTGTTGATGACGTCGAACGCGAACAGCCAGCTCAGGATGGCGGACAGGATGATCGCCCATGTCATGAGCGACAGGACGGTATTAACCAGCCAGACGATGGCGTAACCCAAGGGGTGTCTCCTGCATTGGAAGCCCTGCCTTTAGCGCGTTAGGGGTCGCTGTCCAAGGATTCGCGTCTATCCGCGACGATCCGCGCCGCGAGCGGTTGACACCACCGGTCCGGCGCTCGTATGTCGCGCGCTCGCCTGCACCTGACGATCCCGTCGGGTCTGGGGGGCCGTAGCTCAGTTGGTAGAGCGCGTCGTTCGCAATGACGAGGTCAGGGGTTCGACTCCCCTCGGCTCCACCATCCCTCCGGGATGGAAGACAGGACAGGACCGACGGTCCCGATCGCCCATGACGCACCCAGTCCGCATCGCCGCCCTCTATCGGTTCGCGCGCATCAATGACCGCGAAGCTGTTCAGGCGAGACTGCGCGCCCTGTGCGAACCGGACGTGCGCGGCATCCTGCTGGTGGCGCATGAGGGCCTGAACGGCACCATCGCCGGCCCGCCCGAAGCCATCGAACGCGTGCTGGACGGAATTCGCGCCCTCCCGGGTTTCGATACGCTGGAGGTCAAATTCGCCTCTGCCGGGGTCATGCCCTTCTACCGGATGAAGGTGCGCATCAAGGCCGAGATCGTCACCATGGGCGAGCCGGACCTTGATCCCTCCGGCAAGGCCGGAACCTATGTCTCGCCGGCGGACTGGAACGCCCTGATCGCCGATCCCGACACCTTGGTGATCGACACCCGCAACGACTACGAGGGACAGGTCGGGGCGTTCGAGGGCGCGATCCAGCCCAATACGCGAAGCTTCCGGGACTTCCCGGAGTGGTTCCGCACAGAGGGCCGCGCCTTGCTGAAGCACGCCGGGACGGGGCCGAAGCCGCCGAGGGTCGCCATGTACTGCACCGGCGGCATCCGCTGCGAGAAGTCGACCGCCTTCCTCAGGGCCGAGGGGATCGAGGACGTCTTTCATCTCGAGGGCGGCATCCTGAAATACCTCGAAACGGTGCCCGAGCCGGAGAGTCTGTGGCGAGGCGAGTGCTTCGTCTTCGACGAGCGGGTCGCGGTCGGCCACGGCCTGTCCGAGGGCACACACACCCTGTGCCGGGGCTGCCGCATGCCGGTCAGCACCGAGGGCCGGGCCTCACCGCATTATGTCGAGGGCGTCAGCTGCGCGCATTGTCACGAGACGCGTTCGGAGGCGCAGAAGGCCGGGGCCCGCGAGCGGGCGCGGCAGATGAAGATCGCGGACAAGCGGGGCGTGGCGCACGTGGGCGCGATCCTGCCGCGTGCCGAAGACCTCTGACCTTCTGGACCTACTGGTCCTCGTCGAACTTGCGGTTCACCAGATCTGAGAGGGCCTCGACCGCCTCGGCGGCGTCAGGGCCTTCGGCCTCGACATGAACCTCGCAGCCGTTGCCGGCGCCCAGCATCAGCAATCCCATGATCGAGAGGGCGTTGACGGTAACGCCGTCGCGGGTGACCCGGATGTCGCTCTCGAAGCTGGACGCCAGCTTGACGAATTTGGCCGAGGCGCGGGCATGCAGGCCGCGCTGGTTGCAGATCCCCAGGGTGGCGGCGACGGTCTCGCTCATTTTTCGCCCTGCAGCACCCAGCTGGCCACCGAGATATATTTGCGCCCGGCGTCCTGGGCGTGGGCGACACAGGACTCCAGCGGCTCCCGGCCGCGGACGCTGGCCAGCTTGATCAGCATCGGGAGGTTCAGGCCGGCGATGACCTCGGCATGGGTTTCCTCCATCACCGAGATGGCGAGGTTGGACGGGGTGCCGCCGAACATATCGGTCAGCAGGATAACGCCGTCGCCGTCGTTCACCGCGCGGGCGGCGTCGACGATGTCGCGCCGGCGGCGCTCCATATCGTCCTCAGGGCCGATGCAAATGGCCGCGACCCCGCGCTGCGGGCCCACGACATGCTCCATCGCCGACAGGAATTCGGAGGCCAACCCTCCGTGGGTGACGATCACCAGCCCGATCATGAAGGCTTCACCAAGACTCTCGCCCCCGCGTGACGGCGGTCCTTTGAACCGGCCGCAAGCCGCGCGGAATAGCCCAACTCCGCGTCAGGTTAAAGCCGGGCCATCATCGCCGCGACCTTTTCACCCGCCGACGCCCCCCGGGGGTCCAGCCTGAGAACGGGCAAGCTGACGCCCGAAATCACCATCGTTTCCGGCTCCGGCAGCCGCTCGACCGGCTCATGCGTCAGGACCACCGCCAGCAGGACCGGGGCAATTTCCAGCTCTCTTGCAGGCAGAATTCCCACACCCCGGACCTCGATCCGTCCCCGGATCGCATCCGGCGCGCGCGCGAAAAGGCGGCCGCCGGAAGCAAAGACGTGGGCGTAGTCGTCCGCCACCAGCCGCCATCCCCGATCCATGAGCCGAAGCGCCAGATCACTTTTGCCGGCGCCGGAACGCCCCTGGAGGGCGGCCGCCCGCCAGCCGCGCCCCGGGGCCCATTTTGCGACGACCGTCAGGTGGACCGGGGTCAGCGACGGCTCACTCACGGTCGGCGCACGGGCGGCGCGACCGGCAGGGCGACCTCGAAGCGCGCGCCGGCCACGCCCGTATCGCTCGGCCGGTTTTCGGCCTGGACGGCGCCGCCGTGCGCCTCGACGATCTGCCGGACAATCGAAAGACCGAGCCCCGAATTGGCTCCGAAAGCCGTGCCGCGCGGACGCGAGGTGTAGAAGCGCTCGAACACCGTTTCGAGGTTTTCGGGCGGGATGCCGGGCCCATCATCCTCGACCAGCACCCGGATCGGGCGCGCGTCCAGATCATCCCGCTTGAGCGTCAGGCGCACTTCGCCGTCAGGAGGACTGAAGGACCGCGCATTGTCGATCAGATTGCGGAACACCTGCCCCAGAGGGCCGTCGCGCCCGACGATGAAGGCGTTCTCCCCCGCAGGCGGCGTGAAGACCACCCGGGCCTCGCCCGGTTTTCGGCCGGCCTCGTAGATCCCGACGATGTCGGTCAGCAGGGTCGTCAGATTGACGACGCGCGGCCGATCCCGGTTCAACTCGGCATCGAGCCTCGACGCATTGGAGATGTCGGTGATCAGCCGGTCCAGACGCCGTACGTCCTGCTGCAGCAAGGCGGTCAGCTTCTCGCGCTGGGCCTCTGTCTTGACCAGGGGCAGGGTTTCCAGCGCCGAGCGGATCGAGGTCAGGGGGTTTTTGATCTCGTGACTGACGTCGGCGGCGAAAGCCTCGATTGCGTCCATCCGGGCCGAAAGGGTCTCGGTCATCGACTCCAGCGAACGCGCCAGATCGCCGATTTCGTCCTTTCGGCCTTCCAGATCGGGCAGGGAAATGGCGCGCGCGCGCTGCAGCCGCACCTCATCAGCCGCTGCCGACAACCGCATCACCGGACGCGCGACGAACAGATGCAGCAGCAGGGAGCCGAGCAGGTTCACCGCGAGGGCGACCAGGGCGAACGGCATCAGGGCGCGCCGCTGGGCGCCGACGGTCTCGTCGACATCGCCGGCCTCGAGGGTCAGCACGCCCAGAACCTGCTGGACATGGCGCACGGGGATCGAGACCGACACCACGCGATCGCCGGTCTCGGACATCCGCACCTGCGCCTGGGCTTGCCCCTCCAGCGCGCCCTCGACCTCGGCGGCGAGCGCCAGACGGGCCTGTTCGAGTTTGCGGCTGGCGCCCGCGATCACCGCGGCGTCCGGTTCGGCGTCCGGGGTCCCGGCGGGACGGGCCGGCGGCAGGGGACTGCCCGGGATAGCCTCCGTCACCTCATAGCTGTCCGCGACCGGAATGCCGTCGACGTCGAACAGACGGGCCCGCTGCCCGCGCGGGATGAAGTTGTCGCGTAACCAGCGGCTGGCCTCGATGGAATCCAGATAGGGGGTCGGGGAGCCGCGCGTGACGCCGATCTGCGGCTCGCCGAGCACCCGAACCAGCATCTCGGCCTGGGCCTTCAGGGTTTCCTGCCGCGCCTCGATGAGACCGCGCTGCCATTCGTTCAGCGCCAGGGCGCCGACGAAGAGGATCAGCAAGCTCAGCAGATTGAGCGCGAGAATCAGGCCGCCCAGCCGCGACCCGCCGAACCAGCGGGTACGGCGGGGACGAGGCCCGGTCGCCGCCTCCGGCTCAGCTCTCGCGGTAACGGTATCCGACGCCATACAGGGTCTCGATCGCGTCGAACTCGGGATCGACGACCCGGAACTTCTTGCGCATGCGCTTCACGTGGCTGTCGATGGTGCGGTCATCGACATAGACCTGATCGTCGTAGGCGGCGTCCATCAGATTGTCGCGGCTCTTCACGAAGCCCGGGCGCTGGGCCAGGGCCTGCAGAAGAAGGAACTCGGTGACCGTCAGCTTGACCGGCTTGCCGTCCCACATGCTCTCGTGGCGCGCCGGATCCATGGTCAGTTTGCCGCGCTTGATGGCCTTGTTGGAATTCTCGCCCGACGGCTCGGCTTCGCCTCCGTCGACCCCGGTCCGCCGCAGAAGGGCCTTCACCCGCTCGATCAGCAGGCGCTGGCTGAACGGCTTGTGGATGTAGTCGTCCGCGCCGAGGTTGAACCCCAGGATTTCGTCGATCTCCTCATCCTTGGAGGTCAGCATGATCACCGGGATCTGCGAGGTCTGCCGCAGGCGACGCAGGACCTCCATCCCGTCCATGCGCGGCATCTTCACATCAAGGATCGCCAGGTCCGGCGGCGAGGTCTCGAGGGCCTCGAGGCCCGAGGCGCCGTCGTGATAGGCCGTGATCTTGTGGCCATGGCTCTCGAGCGCCAGCGAAACCGACGCCACGATGTTTTCGTCGTCATCCACCAGGGTGATGTTGGCCAAGTCGGCTTCTCCTTGCAGTCCGGTCGTCCGCGCCTTCAACGCACGGCAAGCGTAACCGTTCTATGTCATCGCGGTTAGATTACGGCGCAAAAGATGGGCCGCGCCGCCGGAATCCGCAACGAAACCCGCCTTTAAAGTCTCCGGGAGCAGGATGCGGGCAAATTGCGCGAGCGTCCAATGGCCGGCCCCATCCACTATGAAGTCTATATCCGACGCACCGCGCCGTCGTCGTGGACCCTCGAGATCGCAACGGAACACCGGGGACACGCGATCGATACGGCCGAGGATCTGTTGCGCGACGGCTATGCCGCCGCCGTTCGGGTGACCAAGGAAACGCTGGATCCCGACACGATGGAGTTCAACAGCCTCACCCTGATGACCAAGGGGGTTCCGGAGGTTCAGACCCGAAGGGTCACGGCGGAGGAAGACGCCGGCCCGCGCTGCGCAACGCCCTACGACCTCTACGCCCCCGCCGCCCGCGAGGTGATCGGGCGGGTGCTGGAGGACTGGCTGCAGCGCCAGGGCGTCACCGCCTTCGAACTTCTGCACCGCCCCGATCTGGCCGAACGTCTGGATGCGACGGGCGTCGAGCTGCAACACGCGATCCAGAAGGTGGCGGTGCCCGAGGCGCAGGCGGACGGGAAGCCGGTCCACGATCTGGTCCGGCACTATCAACGCCTGGCGGATGTCGCGATCGAGCGGCTGGTGACGAGCGGCCGGAAAGGTCGATTCCCCGGCCTGGACGATCACTCGCTCGCCGACCTGGCGCACCGGCTGGAGGGACAGACTGATCGCGCCTTCATCATGGGCGGCGTCATCGCCGCAGCCCTGGAAGCCCACAAGGATGGACGGTCGCGGCTCGCGCGCCTGATGGATCTGGCCGACCGGGCGCCGATGGACGGACAGCCGCGGGCGATGGTGCTGGTGCCGATCGAACAGATCCTGTGCGAGATGCTGGGATCCCGTGGCGGGCTCGGCGATATTCTTGGTCCCTCGCTCGATCAGGGCGCCGCGATGGCCGCGGTCGTTCGCCTGGTGGCTCCCCGCGAGGTGGACATCCTGATCCGGCACGACCCGCGCATCGCGCTGCAGATCCCTGCGGTCGAGGGCCCGGCCGCCCGGCTCGGAGAGCGGATCCAGGGTGGGGAGTTCCCCCTGCTGTCCGCCGCCCTGGCGCGAATGGTCCTGCGTGAACTGATGAGCCCGCGACGACTGCGTCCCAGCGACGCCTCCGGCGAAATCGACATCCTTCGGGCGCTGGCGACCGGCCTGACCGCCACGGCCGGTCGGCTGTTGACGCTGGAAGAGGTCCAGAACGCCTTCAATGAGCGGTCCAAGGCCATGGTGACGGCGGATTTCGTCGCCGCCTTCGTCAAGACCTGCAAAACGGTGCTGTGCGAGGCCGAATCCCTCGCCCGCCTGTGCGAAAACATCACCGGCGTCGCCAACAAGCGGGCCGCCGCCCGCTGGCTTTCCGCCTGCGTCGGCTCGTTGCGGTTCGAGACAGAGATGCGGCAGGCCACAACGCAGACCGCCGCCCAGAAGCTCGGCACCCTGGCGGCCCTGCAGAAGTCGGCGCGGGCCTGCGGCCTGTCGGACAAGGATGAGGGCGACATCACCGCGGCGATCGGCGCCGTCGGCGGCACGGTCGAGGCGGAAGCCCGGATCGTGAGCCTCTTGACCCGTTCCCCCGCGCCGCCCGTCCAGAAGCTGGCGGTCCTGCTCCGGATGGCTGCGGGAGAGACCGCGCCGTTGGGGCCGGCGGCGGACCGCGCCAAGACCGAGGCGATCAAGCTGTTCCGGACGCCCGAAACCCGCGCCGCTCTCGCGGCTTCGCCGGAGTCGCTCGGCCCGTTGAAAGTCCTGATGAAAGCCACCGGCCTCGCGGCCTGAGGCGGCCGACGGGCGGGGTCAGTCAAAGATATCGAAGATGCTGTCGCGCTTCTTTTTCTTGTAGCGGTACTCGTCATCCCGATGGCGCCGGTCGTCGCGATAGCCGCCCGACTGACCCCACGGCTGCTGGTACTGCGGAGGATAGGGGGCCTGCTGGGGCGCGGGCGCGGCCTGTGGCGCCGACGCCCGCCCCTCGGCCGTCGCCGACTCCATGAGCTTTTCCAGTTCGCCCCGGTCCAGCCAGACTCCCCGGCACGTCGGGCACATATCGAACTGGACCCCGCCTCTCTCCAGGGTCTGCATCGCGGCGTTGTCGTTCGGGCACATCAGAAGGGGCATGCGGGTCTCCTCGCGTTCCGATGAGAGCTAGGCTGCGGAGCCTCGGCCCGGAAGCCCCTCGCGGCGATCCGCCGCGTGCTTGCGGCGACCGGCGACACCCCCCAGACTCTCCGCATGAGCGACCTTCCCCGAACAACCGCCGAGGCCATGGGCAAGATGCCTGGCCGGGACCTCCTGCAAGCCGTCATTGACGGCCGCATTCCGCCCGCCACGATCGGCCAGACGATGAGTTTCGACCTTGTCCGGATCGACGATGGGGTGGCGGTCTTCGAAGGCCGTACCGGGCCGCACATCCTGAACCCGCAAGGCATGGTGCATGGCGGCTGGGCCCTGACCCTGATCGACAGCGCGACAGGCTGCGCGGCTCACACCACCCTGCCCGCCGGCGTCGGCTACACCTCGGTCTCGACCCAGACCAACTTCACCCGCCCGATCACGGCGGACACCGGCACGGTCGTCTGTGAAGGTCGGGTGATCAACGCCGGACGCCAGATCATCACCGCGGAAGCAACGATCCGTGACGGCGCGGGTCGACTTCTGGCTCACGGCCAGTCGACCCTGATGGTCCTGCAGCCGCGAGCCGCCTAGTCGACAGCCGGCGGCGCAGGCATCAGATCGCCGAACGGCGCGGCGTCTTCCAGAGCCCTCACAAAGGATGGGCGGGCCATCAGACGCGCATGCCAGGCCTTCTCGCCGAACGGGACCAGACGCCGGGCGTAGGTCATCAGGGGCGCGGCGCCGCAGTCGGCCAGGGTGAATGTCTCGCCGGCACCCCAGGTTCGTCCGTCCTCCAGCCGCCCCTCCAGCATGTCCCAGGCCGTCTGCAGTTCCGCTGCATCCTGCGCCATGGCGGTCTCGTTGGGCGTCCCCGCCCGGCCAAGACGGTTGAACACGATGCGATTCATGTTGCCGCCCACATAGACGTCGAGAATGCGATCGATCAGCCGGGTCTCAAGCGCTGCATCAGGGTCCGCAGGGATCAGCCGGCCGCCCCCGGCGCGTCGGTCAAGGTGCTCGATGACGATGCTGGACTCGATCACCGTCCTGTTCGCCTCCGTGTCGATCAGGGCGGGCATCTTGGCGAACGGAGACACCGCAAGAAAGCCTTCCATCACCCCGGCCGAGCCGTCGACCAGCTTCAGTTCAAACGGCAGCCCGAGTTCGTAGAGCGCGATCGCCGTCTTCTGGCCGTAGGCGGAATAGGGATGGGACCAGAGAACAAACGCCATCAGGCCGCCTCCCCCAGATTACGCGCCAGATTTTCGAGCATGGCGGCACAGCCTTCCTCGCGCAGCGGAATATGGGCGGCGCCATCCGCGCCGAAATAGGCGCCCTGTTCTGTATAGATCAGTTGCGTGCCGGGACCGTCAGGCTCCAGCTCAATGGTCGCCAGCGAGGCCGAGAAGCGCGCGCGCTCGCCTCCCGCCTCGGTCCCCATGACATAGCTCAGGATGATCCGGCGGTTCTCGATGATGTCCAGAAACAGGGTGTCATTGAAGCCCGTGTCGGCGTCTTCGCCCCCGAACCGGTACCGGCCGCCGCCTCTGCCGCCGATGCGGAAATCGTGGAGCCAGTCGTGAACCGTCGCCCCCGGGGCCTCAACGAACCAGCGACGGAAGGTGACCGGGTCGGCCCAGGCGCGGAAAACCCGCCCGGGCGCGGCGTCATAGCGTCGCTTGAGCACAAACGTGCCGTGCGCGACTTTCGGAATCTCAACGGACATCGTCACTCCCCTTCAGGTTTCGTTGCGTCCAGAAACACGCCCAGCCGGTCGAGACCGCGCTCTACAGATCGCCGGCGGGCGTTGAGCCAGTGCTCAGCCGCCGTCAGGGCGCCGGGCTCGACCCGGCAGGTGCGAACCCGTCCGACCTTTTCCGAACGCACCAGGCCGGCCGCCTCCAGGACCTTGAGATGCTGCATCACCGCCGACAGCGACATGGGCAGAGGGCCGGCGAGGTCGCTGACAGACATCGGCCCCGCGGACAGCCGCTCGACCAGTCTCCTCCGGGTCGAATCCGACAGGGCCTGGAAAGCGTGGTCGAGCGGATCTTGATGCTGAAGCATTCACTTAAGTATCTCACCCGATCAAGGACCGCAACCCCCCGTTAATCGACGCGGCGCAACCTCCAGGAACAATCGTGTTGGGAGAGGCGCGATGTCGACCATGCAGACCGGCAACTACCGTCGGCAAAGGGATCATTTCGAACCGCAGGACATCGATCCGCAGGAACAGCGAAGGCTGCGCGGCCTGCTGGAACAGATCGACTACGCCGCCTTCATCGCCAACCGCGAGGTGCTGGGCCACATGGTCCCGGCCCTTGATCCCGCCGTGTTCCAACGCCTTGCCGTGATGACCGCGACGGCGCGGGGAAAATGGGTGTCCGAAGGCCTCCGGCAGTCGGAATCCGGCACCCCCGCGACCGTGGACCAGATTGCCCGCCTGACCGCAGCCCGGGCCGCCTACGAAGAGCTGGCCGAGGTCTATGAGGGCCTGCGCCGTATGGTGGAGCGGGGCTACATCACCCTGCGCTGACGTCGGGATACACTTCTAGTCCAGGGACTGCGGGCGGGTGGCGATCGGTGCATCGGGATCCTCCGGCGGCCGCGTCGCGGCAGTCGGCGGCGGACCCGCCGGTTCGCTGGCGATCGGCGGAGCCGTCACCACCACGGCAGGAGGCGGTACGGGGGTCGGGGCCGCAGCCGGAGCCTGACCCGGGCGAACGGGCGTGATCGACGGACTGACCGCGGCCGGAGCCGGGATCGCCGCCGCCGGGGGCGCCGACCTCGCCGGTGTTGCGGGCGTTTCGGACCCGGACGGCGACGCCTCCGCGACCGGCCCGGCCGAACTCCCGACACTTGCGGCCTCGACCGGCTGTTCGTCAGCCGCGACCGGGGCGCCGGACATGGCCGGAGCAGGGATCGCTGACGCCGCGGGCGCCTCGACCGACGCCGGGGCCGAACGGCCCAGCCACCACCAGCCTGCAAGGCCGAGCGCCAGCACTGCGACAGCCGCGCCCGCATAGACCGGCAGGCGGTTCGAGGTCCCGCGATAACCGCCCGTCGGATCCTCCCGGCGCGGCGCAGTCACAACAATGTCAGGCAGCTCGACGATTTCCGGCCGCGTCGCCCGGGACGCCTCGACCACGGGCGCCGGCTCGGGCTCAGGCGCAGGCTCCGGAAGGGCGCGCACCTGAAGATCGGCCGCACCGGCGAGGGGAGCCGGATCCGGCCTCACGAACCGCGGCGCCTCAGGATCCGGCGAGACCTCGGGAACCGGCGCCCGGGGCGGCGTCGGTTCCGCCGGCGCAACGCGCGGGATCAGCGAGCCTGTCAGGATGGACCCCGTCGGTCCCGGCGGGATCGGACGGGGCGGGCGGGGCGCAGGCGGGACGGGATGCGGCGCCGCGGACGAGCCGCGGCCGGACGGCAGGCTGCCGGCCCGGAAGACGGCGGCCGGCGGCCGCCCCCAGGTCACGGCGCGCCGGAACGGTTCCGGCCGAACCTCGCCGATCACCGGAGTTCCGTTCGCTTCCGGGGTCTTCCGCTCGCTCAATATCGCCTCCCGCACCTGCTGGCGCGCCATCCAAACGTTCCGGGACGCGGAAGGTGGCGGGTGATCTGGCCGGTTTCGTGACGCCCTAGTTCTTCAGGCGGTAACCGGTGCGGAACATCCAGAAGACGATCGCCAGGCAGGTCAGGAAGAAGCCCAGCGTCGCGCCCAGACTGACGAGGATGGACACATCGCCGATACCGAAGAAGGCCCAGCGGAACCCGGAGATCAGATACACCACCGGATTGAACAGGCTGACCAGCCGCCAGCCGTCCGGCAGCCAGATCGTCGGGTAAAAGGCCCCGCCGAGGAAGGTCAGCGGCGTGACGATCAGCATCGGGATGAAGTTCAGCTGTTCGAAGCTCTGGGCCCAGACGCCGATGATGAAACCGAACAGGCTGAAGGTGGCCGAGATCAGCACCAGGAAGGCCAGCATCGCGAACGGATGCAGGATCTGCAGCGGCACAAAGAACGCCGCCGTGCCCAGGATGATGAGCCCCAGAATGACCGACTTGGTCGCTGCCGCGCCGACGTAGCCGAGCACCGTCTCGAAGGGCGATACCGGCGCCGACAGCAGCTCATAGATCGTCCCGGTGAATTTCGGGAAGTAGATGCCGAACGATCCGTTGAAGATCGAGTTGGTGAACAGGCTCAGCATGATCAGGCCGGGAACGATGAACGCCCCGTACGGCACACCGAACACCTCCTCGATCCGGCCGCCAATGGCCGTGCCGAAGACCACGAAATAGAGCGCCGTCGTCACCACGGGCGTGATGATCGATTGCCAGAAGGTGCGCAGGGCGCGCGCCATCTCGAACCGGTAGATGGCCCAGACGCCGTAACCGTTGAACGCCATTACGCCGCCTCCGTCCGCGACTGGTGGACGAGGCCCACGAAGATGTCTTCCAGAGAGCTCTGCTTCGTGGACAGGTCCTTGAAGCCGACCCCGGACGCCTCGAGCCTTCGCAGCAGGCCGGGCACGCCGGTCTCCTCCGCATTGGCGTCAAAGACGTACTCGAGCTCGGAGCCGTCATTCTTCAGCTCGACCTTCCAGTCGGCCAGTTCGGACGGGATCGCCGCCAGCGGTTCCTGCAACTGCAGGGTCAGAGTCTTGCGACCGAGCTTCTTCATCAGGGCGGTCTTCTCCTCGACGAGGATCAGCTGCCCCTTCAGGATCACCCCGACCCGATCGGCCATCTCCTCGGCCTCCTCGATGTAGTGGGTGGTCAGGATGATGGTCACGCCGCGCTCTCGCAGCTTGCGGACCATCTCCCACATGTCCTTGCGCAGTTCGACGTCCACGCCGGCGGTGGGCTCGTCGAGGAAGAGAATATCGGGTTCATGGCTCAGGGCCTTGGCGATCATCACCCGGCGCTTCATCCCGCCGGACAAGGTCATGATCCTGGCGTCCTTCTTGTCCCACAGGCTCAGATCCCGGAGAATCTGCTCGATGTAGGCGGGATTGGGGGATTTCCCGAACAGTCCCCGGCTGAAGGTCACCGTCGCCAGCACGGTCTCAAACGCGTCTGTGGTCAGTTCCTGCGGCACCAGGCCGATGGCCTGCCGGGCCTTCCGGTAATCCTTGCGGATATCATGACCGTCGGCCAGGACCGTTCCGGTCGAGGCCGTGACGATGCCGCAGATGATCGAGATCATCGTCGTCTTGCCGGCTCCGTTCGGACCCAGAAGCGCGAAAATCTCACCCTTGCCGATGGTCAGATCGACAGGCTGAAGGGCGTGCACGCCCGATTTGTAGGTCTTTGTCAGACCCTTGATAACGATTGCCGGCTGCATGCGCCCTCTCCCGTGGCGCCCGCAGATATGTGCGCGCCCGGGCCCCCACAAGTCCAGGCGGGGAACAGCGACGTATCAGTGATGTTCAAGTCGCTCCGGAGGTTTCCATGTCCCTGCGCCCCCTCGTCCTCACCCTTGTCCTGGGCTCCGCCCTCTCGGCCTGCGTGACCGCGCCCTCGCCCTCCGACTATCGCGCGCCGCAGCCGGCACGACCGGTCGACGCCGATCGGTTGTGGTCCGGCCGATGGCTTGAGGTCGCCCGCCTCCCCGATCGTCTGACAGACGGCTGCGTGGCCGGCGCGTCGAACTATGTGCTCGTTTCGCCCGACCGGGTGGATGTTCGCGACACCTGCGAGGAAGGTCAGCCGGGTGGTCGCGAGAAATCCATCGGCGGCCGGGGCGAGATCCTTGACCCCGGTACGAACACCAAGCTGAGGGTCCGCTATTTCGGCGGACTGGTCACCTGGGACTACTGGGTTCTGGATCACGACGACGCCTATACCTGGTTTATCTCGGCCGATCCGACCTTCGAACGACTGTTCATCTTCACACGCGACGTGCCGACCCCCGCGCAGGTCGAGACGCTGACTGGCCGGGCGCGCGGCCTCGGGTATGATGTCAGCCGTCTGGAGTTCCCTGCCCTGCCCCCTCGCTGAAGGAGCCCGAATGCGCCCGGCCGCCCTCGTCGTTCTGACCGTTCTGGCCCTCGCCGCCTGCAGCACGGACTCGACACTCGATCCGGCGGAGGGCTTCGGCCCGACCCCGACCCTGCCCGGTCCTCGCACGACCCTGCTGCCGACGGTGAACATCGCAGACGCCACCCATTGGCCCGAGGGACGTACGCCGACGCCCGCACCGGGCTTCCGGGTGCAGGCTTTCGCCTCAGGCCTGGACCACCCGCGCTGGCTGTATCGTCTGCCCAACGGCGACATTCTTGTCGCCGAGAGCAACGCGCCGCCCAAGCCCGAGGGGCTGGACAACGGCGCGGGCGGCGGGTTCCGGGCCTGGGCGCAGAAGCTGATCATGAGGCGCGCCGGCGCACGGGCGGAAAGCGCGGACCGCATCACCCTGCTGCGCGACGCCGACGGCGACGGCGTCGCCGAGACCCGCACGGCCCTGCTGGAAAATCTGACCTCGCCCTTCGGCATGGCCCTGGTGGGTGAGACCCTGTACGTCGCCAACGCCGACGCTGTCGTCGCCTTCCCCTACCGGACCGGCGACACGCGGATCACGGCCGCGCCGCGAAAGGTGGCGGATCTTCCGGCCGGCCGGAACCATCACTGGACCAAGAGCCTGGTCGCCAGTCCCGACGGTTCAAGGCTCTACGTGGGGGTCGGCTCCAACTCGAACATCGGCGAGAACGGGATGGACGAGGAGGTCGAACGCGCCGCCATTCTCGAGATCGATCCCGCGACAGGCGCCCGGCGCGTCCATGCTTCGGGACTGAGAAATCCGGTGGGCCTGGCCTGGCAGCCCGATAGCGGCAAGCTCTGGGTCGCCGTCAACGAACGGGACGAACTGGGCAATGACCTCGTCCCCGACTACATGACCTCGGTCACCCCGGGAGGCTTCTACGGGTGGCCCTACAGCTACTATGGCCAGATCGTCGATGAGCGCGTCGAGCCCCGGAACCCCGCGCTCGTCGCCCGCGCGCTCAGGCCGGACTACGCCTTGGGGGCCCACACCGCATCGCTCGGGCTGACCTTCGGGGAAGGCGATCTGTTTCCGGCCCGGTATCGGGGCGGAGCCTTCATCGGCCAGCACGGCTCCTGGAACCGGAGACCCCGCAACGGCTACAAGGTCATCTTCGTCCCCTTCGCCCGAGGCGTTCCGGACGGAGCGCCGCAAGATATCCTGACCGGGTTCCTGAATGACGAGGGACAGGCCATGGGTCGCCCGGTCGGCGTCCAGTTCGACGCCCGCGGCGGTCTGCTTGTCGCGGACGACGTCGGGAATGTGATCTGGCGGGTTTCGCCTGCGGCCTGACACAGCAAAAGCCCCGGCGCCGGCCGGAGCTTTCACCTGTGTTCCGATCAGTCCAGCGGCTGGACCACGATCGACGGCGGCGGGGTCGTCGGCGTGGTGGTGACCGACTCCTCGGGACCGGTCCGAACCGGGGCCGCATTCAACGCCGAGGTTTCCGGCGATGAGGGGGCCACGGTCACCCGCGCGGCCGGCTCCGCCGGGATCTGCGGTCGGGCCGTCGGCGATCGACGAACCGGCGCTGCCTCACGACGGACGGGAGCCGGAGTCGCCGCAGGTTCAATCGACGGCGCGGCCTCGACCGGCGTCATGGCGTCCGCAGCCGGCGCGGTCAGGGGTGTGGAGGCGGCCGGAACCACCGGGGCGGTCGCGGCGGGCTCGACCAGCGGCGCCGTGTCCTCGCCGCCGCCCATCATCATGGCCGCAGCCGCGCCCCCGACGAGCAGGACGCCGACCGGCGCCAGGATCATCCAGGTCTTCACGCCGCCCTTGCTGCGGCCGCTCGAGCGCTTGCGGGCGTAGACGGGGACAAAGGCGTCCTCACGCACTTCAGCGCGATCTTCGGTATAGGTCACGGACATCGTGTTCCTCCTCTTTGCGTGGCGTCCAGAACCCGACGCAGAGATCGCGGTTCCGCCAACCGTCGCAATGTCCTGAAGAAACACCGTTCCCGACACAGTTGCGGCGGAAGCGGCGCCGGACAAGGGCGGTCCCATGACCGGGACGTGACCCTGCGTCACCGCCGCAAAGGCGCCACGCACGGTCGCAAATCGCTCGCAAACTGTTCGCAAGCCTTCAAAAACACGCTCCGGATTCCCCCGCCGGTTGACCCGGCTCTCTGGCTTGTTCATCACCACAGGGGGCTTCTGACGAGTGGACGTGACTATGGGTCTGGTAGCGAACATCCGACGCGACATGCGGTTCGTGAAGAGCCTGCGCCTGCTGCTCGGACGCATCAAGCCGATCACCATGGACAGCCCCGATCTGGTCTGTGACGACTGGGAAGAGGCCGTCGATCGGTTCGCCGACAACATCGCCGTCCAGGACGACCGTCGCAGCGTCAGCTATCGCGAGCTGGACGCCATGGCGAACCGCTTCGGCCACTGGGCCGTCAGCCGACGGCTGAAGCGGGGCGATACGGTCGCCCTGGTGATGCAGAACCGGGCCGAGTACATCGCCGCCTGGATGGGGTTCGCCAAGGTCGGGGTCGGCACGGCCCTGATCAACACCAATCTGACCGGCCACGCGCTGGCCCACTGTCTGGCCATCTCGAACGCCTCGCAGGTGGTCACGGACGAGGACTGCTGGCGGGCGGTCGAGGACGCCCGGCCGCTGGTCGAGCGCAACATGATGCTGTGGGTCCTCGGCCTGGCTGACGCGGATGAGGCCGACGAACGCCGCGGCCTCGACAAGCCGGTGCGGGGCGGCTCCTCGGTGCGTCCGGCCCGGTCGATCCGCTCGGGGCTGACGAACCGGGACACAGCCCTGTACATCTATACCTCGGGCACCACCGGCCTGCCCAAGGCGGCCAAGATCACCCACGCCCGGGCCCGGACCTACATGCGCGCCTTCGCCGGCGCCACGGCCAGCGGCGAGAAGGATGTGACCTTCAACGTCCTGCCCCTCTACCACTCGACCGGCGGCCTGGTCGGCATCGGTCCGGCCCTGCTGAACGGCGGCAAGCTGGTGCTGCGCAAGCGGTTCTCCGCCTCCAGCTTCTGGCCGGACGTGAAGGCCTCGGGCGCCACCCTGTTTGTCTACATCGGCGAGCTGTGCCGCTATCTCGTCAACTGCCCTGAAAGCCCTGATGAGCGCGCCCACAAGCTGCGCCTCGCCTTCGGCAACGGCCTGCGGCCGGATGTCTGGGAGGATTTCCAGAAGCGGTTCGCCGTGCCGAACATCATGGAGTTCTACGGCTCGACCGAGGGCAACGTCTCCCTGTTCAACTTCGACGGAAAGCCGGGCGCCATCGGTCGGGTCCCGGGCTTCCTGAAGAAGCAGATCAACTGCAAGCTGGTACGCTTCGACCTCGACACCGAACTGCCGGTACGCGGGTCGGATGGCCTGTGCCAGCTGGCCAGGCCCGGCGAGGTCGGCGAGGCGATCGGCCAGATCGGCGACGACACCCGTCACGCCTTCTCGGGTTACGCTGACAAGGCGGCGTCCGAAAAGAAGATCCTGCGCGACGTCTTCGTTCGGGGCGATCGCTGGTTCCGCACCGGCGACCTGATGAAGCAGGATTCCGACGGCTATCTCTATTTCATCGACCGGATCGGCGACACCTATCGCTGGAAGGGCGAGAATGTCTCGACCGCGGAGGTCGAGCAGCGCCTGGCCGACGCACCGGGGATCAAGGAGGTCATCGCCTACGGCGTGCCGGTGCCCGGACAGGAAGGCAAGGCCGGGATGGTGGCGCTGGTCGTCGACGGCCGCTTCTCGGCCAAGGCCTTCGCGGAGTGGGTCGACCAGGAGCTGCCCTCCTACGCCCGCCCGGCCTTCATCCGGCTGATCAAGGCGGCCGAGACGACCGGCACCTTCAAGTACCGGAAGGTCGACCTGGTCGCCGACGGCTTTGATCCGGACAAGGTCGACGGCGCCCTTTACGTCAGGGGTGGCAAGAGCGGCTACACCAAGCTGACCGACACCGGGCGCGCCGCCATCCTGAGTGGTGAAACCCGCCTCTAGCCGCGCCCCCGGCAATCGCCGGTTAATCATTAACCACGAAGATCAGGGCCTCTCGCGCGCGTTGGGGCTTACCGTCTTCCATGTTCCAGATCATCGGCATCGTCCTGCTGTTCGGCCTCGTGTTCGGCAGCTACGCCATCTCGGGCGGCAAGTTCGAGGTGATCATGCACGCCGCGCCGCACGAGCTTATGGCGATCGGCGGCGCGGGCATTGCGGCCTTTCTGATTTCCAACAGCGTGCCGGTGATCAAGGCGTCGCTGGGCGGACTGGGCAAGACCTTCGCCGGCCCGAAGTGGAAGAAGCAGGATTACAAGGACCTGCTGTCCCTACTGTTCCAGTTGACCAAGACGATGAAGTCCAAGGGCGTCATCGCGCTTGAGAGCCATATCGAAAAGCCGGCCGAGAGCACCATCTTCCAGAAATATCCGAAGGTGCTGAAGGACCACTTCGCCACGGACTTCATCTGCGACACCCTGCGCATGATGACCATGAACCTCGAGGATCCGCATCAGATCGAGGACGCCATGGAGAAGCAGCTGGAGAAGCACCACCACGAACACCTCGGCGCCCCGCACGCCCTGCAGAACCTCGCCGACGCCCTCCCGGCCCTCGGTATCGTCGCGGCCGTGCTGGGCGTGATCAAGACCATGGGATCGATCACCGAACCGCCGGAAATCCTCGGCACCATGATCGGCGGCGCCCTGGTCGGCACCTTCATGGGCGTGTTCCTGGCCTATGGCCTGGTCGGTCCGCTGGCCGCACGTCTGAAGTCGATCGTCGACGAGGAAGCCGCCTACTACAAGATCATCCAGTCGGTGCTGGTCGCCCACCTGCACGGCAACGCGGCCCAGATTTCGGTTGAAATCGGTCGCGGCGACATTCCCTCGCCCGCCCAGCCGTCCTTCGCCGAAATGGAAGAAACGCTCGCCGCCGCACCGACCGAGTAAGGTCCCTCGCCGGCGGGCGACATGGCCGGGTTTTAACTTGCGCGGCTTCTCCCGCTCCCTTTAGCTCGAGTCCTGCCGGGGCTCGCCCCGAACGTATTGGAAGGATCGCCCCATGCGCATCATCCCCCTGATCGCCGTCGCCACGACCGCGCTGTCCCTCGCCGCCTGCGGCGCCGCCGAAACCGAGGCGCCCGCCCATTCCTCGGATGCCGAGGCGGCGTCCGAAGCCTCCCTCGAGGCCGCGACGGTCTCGACTGAACAGGCTGCGGCCGACGCCCGCGCCGCCGCCGATTCCGCCGCCACAACCGTGATGGCGCAGCAGGCCGGAGCCGAAGCCGCCGCGCCTTCAGAGACCGCCGCTCCGGCTCCCGCCGAAGAGCATCACGAAGACGCAGGCCACTAGGCAGGGCGCCGTTTGATCGCCCCGCCACCGCGTGTAGGGGAGGGCGATGACCGACGATCGTTCGCCCCGCCTGCTCTGGACCGATGACGGTGCGCCCCGTTCGGGCCGTTTCGACGACGTCTACTTCTCCCGCGAGGATGGTCTGGCCGAAAGCCGCGCCGTCTTCCTCTCGGGATGCGGTCTTCCCGACATCTGGCGGGAACGCCGGCGTTTCACCGTCGCCGAACTGGGCTTCGGGACCGGGCTGAACATCGCCGCCCTCCTGGACCTGTGGCGACAGGAACGACCGCAGGGCGGCCGTCTGCACATCTTCTCCGTCGAGGGGTTTCCGCTCTCCCGCGACGAGGCGGCCCGCGCGCTGGCCGCCTGGCCGGAGATCGCCGACGCCGCGCAAGCGCTGCTGGCGGCCTGGCCCCGGGCCACCCCGGGCCTGCACCGGCTGGACCTGCCCGCCTTTGATGCGGTGCTGGACCTTTACGTAGGCCCCGTCGAGACCGCTCTGGCCCAGTGGGCCGGACAGGCCGACGCCTGGTTCCTGGACGGCTTCGCCCCCTCGACCAATCCGGACATGTGGTCGGACACCGTGATGGACCTGATCGCCGCCCGGTCCGCGCCGGGCGCCCGGATCGCAACCTTCACGGTCGCCGGGCAGGTCCGGCGAGGCCTCGCGGCCCGGGGCTTCCGGGTCGAGAAACGGCCGGGTCACGGCCGCAAGCGGGAACGGCTGGAGGCGTGGCGGGAAGACGTCGACGTCGAACGGGCCCCGCCCTCCGTCGCCATCATCGGCGCGGGCATCGCCGGGGCGGCCCTGGCCCGCGCGTTCGGGGCCCTCGGCCTCCATCCGACCGTGGTCGAGGCCGATCGGCCCGGCGCGGGCGCCTCAGGGTTCGACGCCTCGCTGGTGACCCCCCGACTGGATGCGGGCGATCGGGAGATCGCGGCCCTCTACGCCACCGCGCTGGAGCGGGCCGGCGCGCTTTACGCCGCCACGCCCGGCGCCGTCCTCGCCGGAGGCGTTCTGCAACTCGAGCAGATGCCGCGTGATGTGAAACGGCACCTCAAGATCGCCGCGCAGGATGTCTGGAGTGACGGCGGCATGACGGTGCTCGACGCCGACGCCTGCGCCGGCCATCTCGCCGAGCCCTGCGAGACCGGCGGGTTGCTGATGCGCGATGCCCTCGCAATTCGCCCGCAAGCCGTACTGGACGACTGGCTTTCAGCGGTCGATGTGAAATCCGCGACCGTTGTCGACCTCCAGCCTGGCGAAGACGGGTGGCGGTTGATCGACGGGTCAGGCGGCACGATCCTGAAGGCCGATGTGGTCGTGCTCGCAGCGGGTTGGGGCAATGCGGCGCTCCGGACGAGCATGCCCCTGGCGCCGGTGGCCGGGCAGGCGGATGTCGCGGCGGGCGTCGACAGCCCTCCCGTCGCCTGGGGAGGGTATGCCGTCCCTACCGGAAGCGGACTTCTGTTCGGGGCGACCCACGACCGCGGCGTCACCACCCCGACACCGTCCGGAGACGCGACCGCCCGCAATCGCGCCACCCTTGCCGGGCGCCTGCCGGAACTGGGCCGTCGGGTCGACGCTTCCGGTCAGACCCGCTCCCGCGTCGCGGTGAGGGCGACGACTCCCGATCGGCTGCCGGTGGCCGGTCCGCTGGGCGACGGACTGTTCATTCTGGGGGGGCTGGGGTCGAGAGGGTTCTGTGTCGCCCCCCTGCTCGCGGAGCACATCGTCGCGCTCGCGTGCGCCGCCCCGTCCCCGCTCACCCGGGATCTGGCGGCGCGGATCGCGCCGCAGCGCTTCATTTCACGCGAGGGACTTGCGCAACCCGACGGGACGTCCGACGCTGATCTCTGACGGGGGTCAGAGAGGGAAGATTGTCATGCGTATGCCTGTCCTCGCCTGTGTCGGCGCCTCTGCCGCCCTGATGATCGCATCCTGCGCGCCCACCGCTTCAACGGACGGCGCGTCCGCCACGCCGCGGGCCCGTGAATGCTTCAGCGTCCAGCAGGTCACCAATTTCCGTCAGGGCCGCTCGAACGAGGTCTACCTGCGCGTCGGCCGGGACGACGTCTACGAGCTGAGCGCCGCCGGCGGATGTCGCGATCTGGATTTCGCCAACCGGATGGCCATTCTTCCGGACTTCGGCGGCGTCGGCGGTTCAAGATTGTGCACGACCGACTGGGCGCGTCTGGTGGTGCCCGGCTCCACGTCCGCCGCCGAGGTCTGCCGCGTCCGGATCAGCCGCAAGCTGACCGCGGAGGAAATCGCCGCCCTCCCCGGCGCGTACAGGCCCTGACCCCGGGGCACGGGCTCTCCCTCCGTTGTCTTTCGGGGCAGACGTCACAACATGGGCGAGATCACTCCAACCGGAATCCCGCCCATGGCCGACCTTTCCAGCTTCCCGATCACCCGACGCTGGCCTGCCGCGCACCCTGACCGGCTGCAGCTCTATTCGCTCAACACGCCCAACGGGGTGAAGGTCTCCATCATGCTTGAGGAGATCGGCCTGCCGTATGAGCCGCATCTGATCGACATCACGAAGAACGAGACCTGGGGCCCGGAATTCCTGTCGCTGAACCCCAACGGCAAGATTCCGGCGATCATCGATCCGGACGGGCCGGACGGAAAGCCGATCGCCCTGTTCGAGTCCGGCGCCATCCTCGTCTATCTGGCCGAGAAGACCGGCCAGCTGATCCCGGCCGATCCGGCGGGCCGCTACGAGACCCTGCAGTGGGTCATGTTCCAGATGGCGGCCATCGGGCCGATGTTCGGGCAGGTGGGCTTCTTCCACAAATTCGCCGGCAAAGCCTATGAGGACAAGCGTCCGCTTGAGCGCTACGTCGGTGAGGCGACCCGCCTGCTGAAGGTGCTGGACGACCGACTGGAGGGCCGCGACTGGATCATGGGCGACGCCTACACCATCGCCGACGTCGCCACCCTCGGCTGGGTCCGCAATCTGGTCGGCTTCTACGAGGCGGGCGAACTGGTGAAGTTCGATGAACTCAAGAACGTCCCGGCATGGCTGGAGCGCGGTCTGGCCCGTCCTGCGGTGCAACGCGGGTTGAACATTCCGTCGAAAGGCTGAGGCCGGAAGACAGCATGAAAGAAGGGGCGGTCCGGAGGGACCGCCCCTTTTCAGTTTCGGGGAAGATATGCGAGCCCGCGGCGTCGGGGGGAGGACAGGGCGCCGCGGGCCCGATCCGGCCGGAGGCTTACGCCGCGTCGACCAGAACCAGTTCGGCGTCGGTCAGGGCCGTCACGGTGATCGTTTCGACCTCGGCGATGGCCACGCCGTCGCGGGCCTTCGCCTTGACGCCATTGACCTCGATCTCGCCGACCGCCGGAACCAGATAACCGCGACGGGTCGCGCCCAGCGGGTATTCGGCGGTTTCACCAGCCTTCAGGGTCGCGGCGACCACACGGCCTTCCGTGCGGATCGGCAGAGCGTCGCCGTCGCCATCGAAGCCGGAGGCCAGAACCACGAACTGGCCGGCGCGATCACCCTTCGGGAAGGGGCGCGAACCCCAGGACGGCTTCTCGCCGCGGCGGGTCGGCTCGATCCAGATCTGGAAGATCCGGGTCAGCTCCGGCTCGGCGTTGTACTCGGCGTGACGGATGCCCGTGCCGGCGCTCATGACCTGCACATCGCCCGCTTCAGTGCGGCCCTTGTTGCCCAGGCTGTCCTCGTGGGTGATGGCCCCTTCGCGGACATAGGTGATGATCTCCATGTCCGCATGGGGGTGGGGCGGGAAGCCGGTGCCCGGTGCGATCTCATCGTCGTTCCAGACGCGCAGTCCGCCCCAGCTCATCCGCTTCGGGTCATAGTAGTTGGCGAAGGAGAAGTGGTGCTTCGCGTTGAGCCAGCCGTGGTTGGCGCCACCCAGGCTCTCGAACGGTCGCAGCTCGATCATGGTCTTGTCTCCGCGCCCCGCCGTCGGGGCGCTCTTGCTTGACGCCAAGATAGCGATCGGCTTCGGATCCAAAATAGAAACAGCTGAAACTCATCGTTTCGCGGAGCGTCCATGCCGAAATTGCCGGATCTTGAGGCCCTGGCCATCTTCTCCAAGGTCGCCGAGACCCAGTCCTTCTCGCGTGCGGCCGAGGCCCTGGCCCTGTCCAAGGCGACGGTCTCAAAGGCGGTCAGCCGCCTGGAGCTGCGGCTGGGCACGACGCTCCTGCACCGGACGTCGCGGCGTTTCTCCCTCACCGACGCCGGGCGGACCCTGGCTGCGCGGGCGAGCCAGATGCTGTCGGAGGCCGAGGCCGCCGAGGGCGAGATGCTGGATCAGGCCTTGAAGCCTCGCGGTCTGGTGCGCCTCGCCGCGCCCATGTCCTTCGGCATGGCCTATGTCGCGCCCGCCCTGCCGGAGTTTCTGGCCACCCATCCCGATGTGTCGGTGGACCTGCATCTGTCCGACGAGGTGACGGACCTTGTCGGAGGCGGCTTCGATTGCGCGCTTCGCATCGCCGCGCTTCCGGATTCGTCCCTGACCGCGCGGAAGCTGCGCCCCATCCGACGGCATCTGGTGGCGGCGCCGGACTATCTCGAACAGCGGGGCCGGCCGGAGCACCCCTCCGATCTCGTTCGCCATGCCTGCCTCGGCTACGCCTACCTGCCCAATGCCGAGCTCTGGCGGTTTGTGAACAGCAAGGGCGACGAAGTCGCCGTCCGCCCTCTGGGCCCCATGCGGGCCAATAACGCCGATGCCCTCACCGCGGCCCTGTGCGCCGGCCTCGGCCTCGCGCCGCAGCCGGACTTCATCTACTGGCGGGACGTGGCGGCCGGGAAGCTGGTCACCGTCATGACGGACTGGACCCCGCCGCCGATCGACCTGCATCTGGTTGCGCCGGGCGGCGGTCCGCGCCCGGCCCGGGTTTCAGCGCTCATGAGCTATCTGACGGCGAAATTCTCGGCGCCGCTCTGGCCGGGGGACACGGTGGGGCGAGGTTAGAGCGCCCGTTCACCACGAATGACACCGGTAACATCTTTCACAGAACAACGATCCATGTCTTGATAGCGACCAGCGCACCGGCGTCGCCTCCCCCACGTCCCTGCTGTTCCTGATCCAGTCCTTGCGTCCGCGTTCGCCGTGCCGTCCACGACGATGACCCCGTTTGAACGCGCGGCCGAGACGTCGCGCCCGAACCTGAGGCCGACCATGACCCGGACCATCATGCTGATCCACGGCGCCTGGCTGAACTCGGCCAGCTGGTCCGGCTTCAGATCCCGCTACGAAGCCCGGGGCTATACCGTCGCCGCCCCGGACTGGCCCCACGACGATCGCAGCCCTGCCGAGTTGAGGGAATTTCCGGAGAAAGCCCTCGCGAAAATCGGCCAGATGGATTTGTTCAACCATTATGACCGACTGATCCGGGCCCTGCCCGAGCCCCCCATACTGATCGGTCACTCGCTGGGCGGGGTCGTGGTCCAGCATCTTCTGGACCGGGGCCTCGGCGTGGCGGGCGTCGCCATTGATCCGGCCCCGACGCCGGGCGTTCCGCTTGGTCCCCACGCCATCGCCTCGGCCCTGCCGGTCTTTCTGGATCTTCTCAGTTGGAGGAAGGCCAAGACCATGTCGCGGGCCTTCTTCGCCAGCCGCTTCGCCCAGACCGCGCCGCGCGACAAGGTCACCGCCCTCTACGACGCCTACATCGTACCGACCCCGGGCAAGGTCTATTGGGACGGCGTGACCGGAGCCTCGGGCCGGATCAACTGGAAGAACCCCGGCCGCGCGCCCCTGCTGCTGATCGGTGGCGAGCTGGACCTGATCGCCGACGCCTCCATGACGGCAGCGATCTACAAGCGGCAGAAGAAGGCCCCCTCCCGCACAGGCCTCAAGATCTTTGAGGGCCGGTCACACTGGACCTGTCTGGACGCCGGTTGGGAGACCGTCGCCGACTACGCCCTGGACTGGGCCGTCGAACATCAGATCGCACGCTGACGTCTATCAATTCCGGAAAGGTTGAGTTTCGATCGTTTCCATTTTTGTTCGATCAATCCGGAGCGATGATCCTCCCGTCAAACACACGCCGGCGCCGCCGGTCCCCCAGGAGAGACGACAATGGCCTTCATCACGGCGAACGACGGCGCCCGGATTTTCTACAAGGACTGGGGCAGGGGGCAGCCGGTTCTGTTCAGCCACGGCTGGCCGCTGAGCGGCGACGCCTGGGACGCCCAGATGCAGTTCCTCGGCACGAACGGCTACCGGGTTATCGCCCATGACCGCCGCAGCCACGGTCGCTCGGACCAGACCTGGGACGGCAACCACATGGACCAGTATGCCGATGACCTGCACGCCCTGATCGAAGAGCTGGACCTCAAGGACCTGGTCCTGATCGGCCACTCGACCGGCGGCGGCGAGGTCGCCCACTACATCGGCCGTCACGGCACCGGCCGGGTCGCCAGGGTGGTGCTGATCGGCGCCGTGCCGCCGCTGATGCTGAAGACCGAGGCGAATCCGGGCGGCCTGCCGATCGACGTCTTCGACGGCATCCGCGCGGGGACCTATGCGGACCGCAGCCAGTTCTACAAGGACCTGACCATCCCCTTCTACGGCTACAACCGGCCGGGGGCGAAGGTCTCGGAGGGCGTCCGCGAGAGCTTCTGGCTGCAGGGCATGATGGGCGGCATCAAGGGCCAGCTGGACTGCATCCGCGAGTTCTCGGAGGTCGACTACGGCCCGGATCTCGAGAAGTTCGACAGGCCGACCCTGATCATCCACGGCGACGACGACCAGATCGTTCCGATAGACGCCTCGGCCCGCAGGTCGCACGAGATCATCAAGGGCTCGATCCTGAAGATCTACGAAGGCTCCTCCCATGGTCTGGCGACGGTCGAGCAGGACCGGTTGAACGCCGACCTGCTGGCCTTCATCCGCGGCTGATTTCCGGCTTTCCGCCGACCAGGGCGTTCCGTTCTACTGCGGAGCGCCCTGCCCCCGGCCGTCAACGCAGAGCGCGCCATGCTCCCGCGATATACCCGGCCCCTCGGGAGACCAGCGCAGTTCCCGAAGCTGGCCGGGCTCGAAACAGGCCTTGCCGGTCCGGAGGTTGAAGCCGGTCATGGCGCGGACCAACGGCTCCTTGCCTGGCCGGTTCTCGACCACCAGCGCCAGACGATAGGGTCGGATCCACGGCGAGCCCATTTCGACCCGTGCGGCGAACGCTTCCGCCAGCCGCGGCCCGGCCACCGTCACGGCCTCACCATAGCGGCCCAGGAACAGGGAGGTGCAGTTCGGTCGATCGCACAGCGGCTGCGGATCTGTCTCGGACACGGTCGTCGCGATCACCAGGCTCAGACGCTCGGGAACCGGCGCCGGCAGGGCGCCCGGCGGCGAATAGGCGGGCACGCTGAGGGCCTGTACCGCCAGAAGAGCCAGAAATCCGTTCATTGCCGCCTCCCGCCGCAAATGCTCCGCACCCAGCCTCTCACAGCTTGGGGCATCGAACCAGAGCAGCCGGGATCGCGCCGCAAATGCGGCTCCCGATCAGCTGGACTGTCAGGAGGGAATGGTGGGGCAAACGGCGCAAAACTCGTCGAAACGGGGCGAGACATTTCGTCGTGTTTCACCGCAGTTTGCCGTGCGGCCAGGCGCTGATCCAGGCTCCTGAGGAGTCTGGCGGCCGAACTCGCCGAACTACGTCGCCCGCGCAAGAATGAGATCGCGCACCTGCGCTGGCGGGAGGTGGCCCTACTCGTCGGGTATTTGCCAGGGGGAGATCGGCCGCAGGTCGTCCTCGTTGTAGTCCAGCCCCGACACCGGGGTCGGCGTAAGCGGGTCGATGCGGTCGGCATGGCGCTGTGCCTATTCGATCCAGAGGACGTCCGCCGGGGCGAGCTCGCCTCGCTCATCGCGCCTGGTGGTCGCGTAGGCGGAGATGAATGCCCTTATCGCTTGCGCCCGGCTCCATGCGGCGCTCTGGAGCTCGAGGGTCTCAAGCTGCTTCAGGGCCGAGGCCCTTTCCGCCCTTAGTTCGGCTCTCCGAGCGTTCTCCTCGTCCGCGCGGTGTTGCCGCAGTTCGCCCCTGCGGCGCGCAACGGCGGCCGCATGGGACGCCCGGTACAGGCCGACCATGATGTCATTGAGGTTATCCTCCACGGGCCTGGTCTTGCCGTCCTTCCAGACGCTGCGGACGCCATCCCGGTAGGTGGCGGTGGAGATCTGCACGGTCATGACGCCGCTGGGCAGGAAGTCGTACAGGGGGGCGGAGGAGTATCCGAACCGGCGTGTGTGGGCCTTCTCGCCGTCTGTCGAGCGATGGATCGTCCTGCGGGACGCTTCTTCAATGGTCAGCCTTTCGGCTTCTCAGGCGATGATAATTCCCGGTTTGATCCCGGATGCATCACCGGTTCTTATTTCCAGCCCGCGGCGGTCTCAGGCCTGCGCGAGAGCCTCCACCAGACGAATGGCGCGGCTGATGGACGCCGGTGGTACGCGGACCCTGAACGGCTCGGGACCGTCGTAGACGACGGCGCCGTACTTGTCCGGGGTACAGGCTTTCAGAACCTTGGCGATCCGCCTTGCGACTGGGTGCCTCGGATCCTGATCCTCCGACACCTTGATCCGCCGGTCAGGTCGGTCCTCCGCTTCGATGAGAGGATCGTAGACGTCCCGCATCAGGTCAGTGGCGAATTGCGGCGCGACAGGCAGCGCGGGAAACTCGATCGTCACCGGTTCGCTCTCATGCGGCAACGGTGTCGGGTTGGGCCTGCGGCCTGAGTGAATCCTCTGCCGATAGCCTTGGGGTGGCAGGGGAATGTCGTGCCGCTGACAGATCTTTCTCAGCCCGACATCCGAAATGCCGAAGGATTTGGCCGACCGGGTCAGCGGTTCCGCCCACACCCGCGCGTAAAGTTCGGCCCTGCTGATCGTCCGGTTTGGCGGGTTCACGTTTCTTCGCCTTTCGCCATGTTTCAGTCCTGTGCGCAGGGTTCCGCCCGGCCGGACCGGATTTAACATGTCGATCCGGACGTGTTAAAAACAACGAAAATAACGAACACGTCTGGTCGGTCATGTTAAAGCCTACCTATCGCATTCCCCGTCTTCCGCCGGACTGCGAGCTGGAGACGGCCGCCGTGCTTCGCGAAGCGGCGCGTGCTCACCGTCATCTGGCGGAGTTGAAGGGGCGCGCCCGGAGCATGCCCAACCAGGCCATTCTCATCGACACGCTCGCGCTTCAGGAGGCGAAGGCCAGCTCGGAGTTGGAGAATATCGTCACGACCCAGGACGAGCTGTTTCAGGCGAGCCTGCACTGGGATGGCGCGGGGTCGGCCGCCGCCAAGGAAGTGGCCAGCTATCGCGACGCCCTCAAGAGAGGGTGGGACCAGCTTCACGTCAACCAGGGGCTCCTGACCAATAACGTCATCGTCGAGATGTTCCAGGTGCTCAAGCGGACGGACGAAGGCTTCCGCGCGCCCCCCGGGACGGCGCTGCGCCACCAGGCGACAGGGGAACTCGTCTACGTGCCGCCGCAGGATCGGCGGGAGATCGAAATCCAGATGACGGCGCTTGAAGCCTTCATCAACGACGATGCGGCCAGCGACCTGGATCCGCTCGTGAAGATGGCGCTCATCCATCATCAGTTCGAAAGCATCCACCCCTTTTCGGACGGCAACGGCCGGATCGGTCGGATCCTGAACGTCCTCTATCTGACGCGGACCGGATTGCTGGACATCCCGGTGCTCTATCTCAGCCGCTATGTGACGGCCAACAAGGCGGACTACTACCGGATGCTGCAGAGCGTCCGGGACGACGGCGACTGGGAGCCCTGGCTGGTCTACATGCTCCGCGCCGTGTCTACGACCTCCCGCCAGACGTTGGCCCTGATCGACGGCATGAGCGCCCTGATGGCCGACTACAAGCACAGGCTCCGGGCGCATGCGACAATCCGCTATTCGCAGGACCTGCTGAACAACCTGTTCCGGCACCCCTACACGCGCATCGAGTTCCTCCAGAACGATCTGGACGTCACGCGCCAGACCGCCGCGAAATACCTCGACCAGCTGGCGCTCGCCGGCTTCGTCGAGAAGCATCAGGCGGGGCGCAACAACTACTACATCAACCGGCCCCTCGTGGACCTGCTGATGCGGGCGTCGAAATGATCGGCGAGCCTCGGCCCCTCGCCTTCGCGCTCAAGGGTGTCTGCGACTTCGCCGATCCCGTAAAAAGGTGACGACGCTCGGGAACACGTCGCCCCTATGATCACCGGCGTCCTCAAACTTCTTCTCGAAACCCATGGCTCCTTGCTCATGCCCCGATCGGCCGGCACTAGGGCGCGACGACAAAACAGCTCAGCGATGCCAAGGTTAGGATTGGGCTCTCGAATGCGGTCATCACGAACCGCCGCTTTGCGTCACAGGCGGACCTAGACCTCCGCGCCAACGCTTAAACCAAGCGAGGCTCAGGGGCGACACCGATGCGGGCCCGCCCGCGTTGCGCCCGCCCTCGCGGCCTTACGGCTGCTAACTGACACCCGGGGCGACCTGAAGCACCGCGCAAATGACGCTTCCGAACCAGCAAGTCACCAGTCGATCGGGTTCATCTGTAAAATGACCCAAAAAATGAAGCAAATAGGCGTCGATCTGTTTCATTTTCTTGCCGTATGCCGACATCCGTCAAAATTTTCTGGATCAGTTTTGAGCGACATTGGCGTCAAACCAAACGTCTACGTAATCAGGTGCTAGCAACCATCTCCAACCCGGCTCCAAGGAAAGATATTGGCGGAAATTTACGCCAATGAATTCGACATGATTTAGATGAATAGGTTTAAAAAAATCACTCTCTCCAGGCAGATTTTCCCCCCACCATATATACCAGCCTGAGTAACCTTTGGACGGTTGATGTCTGAGGCCGTTAAGGGGCCAAAGTCCCGACTTTATTGATGAGTACCCAATTATATCTCGCTCAGATACAGGCGAAAAACCTGATCCATACGTACGACAGATTTCTTGGTTTTGGCTTTTAATCATCGGGGAGTTGCGCTCGCTGTTGTCTAGAATAGTGACTCAAACGTCCACCTTCTGCTGCTGAACAGGTCGGACATTCCGGGCGGACAGCTTCGATCGACCGCATACGCTGAGTGTCAATGCTCCCCGTTTCAAAGTGCTCGCGTACCAAAGGATCTCGGTGCCCGGCAACTTGTCTCGGTGTCGTAACGCCGCAGATTTCACAAGGTCGACCTTGCACGCTAGCCCTTTGTTGAGGAGTCGTAGCATTGGACGGGCGGCGGTACGGAGCAGTGGCGACAGGTCCCTGCCTGGTCGGAGTAACCGGGACCGATGTTGTTAAGGGCCGATCTACGCCGGACATTTGTCGCAGAGGACGGGTGAATATAGATGAACGCCCTCTAGTTACTAAATTAAGGCCCTGCTCAGCGACATTGGCCATGAACCTGACAATTGCTCGCTGCGCTCGAATATCGGCCGCCGAGATTTGTCTCGATCCACACTGGCTCGGCCCATACATGCATGCGGCCTCTTCGCCCGTCGGATCAATCATATTGGCCGGATCGTTTCCGGCATATGCATACAGATTCAGCCCCTGCTCGTATCCGACCGGGTCCGTCTGCATGAACCGGCCCAGCTCCGCGTGGTACCCCCGCGCCTTGTAGTGCTGCAGGCTGAAGTCCGGCAGCATCATCTGGCCAGTGTACTGGAAGCGGCCGAGGTTGCCCGCGCGGGGGCGGCCGTATTCGTCATAGGCCAGGGTGGCGGTCGCGGCGCCCGTGGCGTCGGTCAGGGCGATGATCGATGCCTGGTGGTTCTGCAGCGGCCACTGCGGCGTCGCGGTCGTCGCGCCAGTGTAGATCACGGCCCATTCGTCCGGGGACGGCCCGCCGACGTAGCGTTCGGTGACCCCGCCCGCGCCGTTGTAAACCGTGGCCAGTTGGGCGCCGTCATACTGGAAGCGACCGCCGTCGGTTCCCGTCTTCTCGAGCAAACGATCCAGGGCGTCATAGGTCAGGATCGAGCCGGTCGTTCCCGTCAGGCGATTGGCGGCGTCATAGGTGAAGGTGTGCGTCCCGTCCGAGGTCAGATTGCCCTGAGCGCTCCAGGTCAGGCTCGCCCCTGCCACCGTGGTGGACTGGTTCAGGCCGTTGTTGACGTAGGCGGCGGCGAGGGCTGCGGGGACGTAGTCATAAGCCGGGTTGGAGGCGGTGCGACCGACCATCTGGCCGGCCGGACTCCAGCTGAAGCCGAGAGCCAAATCATGGGCGGTCCCGGTCGGGTTCTGATCCAGCGCCGTCAACTGAGAGGCGTCATCCCAGCCGTAGGTGGTGGCCGCGCCGTTGCCGCGGGTGATGCCGGTTCGGCGACCCAGATCGTCATAGGTATAGGCGGTGACCGGATTGGCGGCGGCACCCTCGGTGATCGACCGCATCTGGTTGTCCAGGTCCCAGGCATAGCTGACGTAGACCGCGTCCGGCCAGGTCAGGCGGGTGCGGCGCCCCGCGAGATCGTACTGCATGCTCATGGCGCCCAGGACGCTGGTCTCGGACGTCTGACGCCCGAGAGCGTCCCAGGTTGTGGAGATCGTGCTGCCGGCGATGCCGGGCCGCCACGCGGCGGTGCGGCGATCCAGATTGTCGTAGGCGAACGCTCGCTCGATATCCACGCCCGGGGCGTCGATGACGAAGATGCGATTCAGCCGGTCGAAGGTGGTGACGAAGCTGAGGCCCGCGCGGCTGATCTTGCCGGTCGGATTATCGGCGGCGTCATACTCATAGTATTCGTAGTCCGCCGGGTTTGCCGCATGGGCGCCCACTGTCGGCATGGGGAAGTAGAGCCGCTGAAGCCGGTCAAAGCCGTCGTAGGCGTAGTCCGAGCGGTTGCCGAGCGCGTCCTCGACCCAATCGACCTTGCCATTGGCCGTCCAGGCCTGGGTCAGGGCGGTGCGCTGGACCGGGGTCCCCAGCGCCTCGATGGTCGAGGTCAGCTGATCGGCGGCGTCATAGGCGTTCTGACTGATGCGGTCCGGGCCGAAGGTGCCCGTGCTGGCGGGCGCACAGGCGGAGGGTGGCAGGGCGCCGAAGGTGGTGGGGTTCATCCGCACGGCGGTGCAGATCAGACGCCCCTCGGCGTCGTAGGCGTACTGGGTGATGCGCGGGGCGACCGAACCGGCCGCCGCCGTCTCCCGGGTGACACGGCCTTGTGCATCATAGGCCGTGGTCGCGGTTTGCAACGTTGAGAAGGCCGCCCAGGCGGGATCCGTCTGGGCCGTGGTCGTCCCCTGCTCGACCACGGTCGGCTGGCCCTCGGCGTTGTAGGTGGTGCGCGTCGCCGGATAGAGGCGGCCGCCCGCCCCGTCGGGGTCCGGACCGATGACGCCGACAGTCTGGCGCATGGCGTCATAGAGGGTCCGAGTGGTGTCGGCGGCGCCCGGCAGCGGGCCGTCGACGTACTCGGCGTCCCCGTTGGCGGTCCAGCTGGTGGTGGTGGTGGCGGTCAGCAGGCCGTCGCCCGACCCGCCCGACTGGACAACCGGCAACAGGTTGCTGAAGGCGCTCGTGCTGCCCGCCTGATAGCTGGTGGAAGTGACGACCTCGTTCGCCGCCCCGGCGCATGTGGTTCCGGTGGTGCAGGCCGAGGTCCCGGTAAGACGCCAGACGGGCGCCGGCGCCTGAACAATGCCGGTGGCGTCGCGATACCAGGCGTAGAACTGGCCATAGGTGGAGCGGGTCTGGGGGCGAACCCCGCCAGCCGCGGGCGCGGGCCGGGTCACGGTCAGCACGCCGCCATGCGAGGCGTAGGTGTAGTCGGTCACATATCCGCGCGCATCGGTGACCGCCGTGGGACGGCCACACAGGATGGGAGTGGAGCAGTCGCCATAGGTGGCGGTGACCACCGTATCGGCCAAAGGCGAGCCGGGCTTGGCGCTGCGGGTGATCGTCTCGATGTCGCCGCGCGTGTTGCGGAAGACGACGACGCCATTGCCCTCGGGGTAGGTAACCTGACGCAGGCCGCCGCCGTCCTGGACCACCTGTGTGGTGCGGTTCAGCGCATCCTTGATCCAGCGCAGCTCCGGCAAGGGCGGACCGGCGTCCGGAACCTGCCAGGCGAAGTGGTACTGGGTGTCGTCGTTGTTGGGATCGGTGATGGTTGTGGTCGCCTCTTTCGTCACCGGGTCACGCGGCGGCACATGGTACTGCCAGGTTCCGACGCCGTCAGAGACCGAGGATCGGGTCGGATCGCCGCCGATGTTGCGGACGACGCTGTAGCTCCAGCCCGTGGTTTGGGCAGGAGTGGCCCAGGACGAGACCTTGCCGTTGGTCAGGCCGATCCGGAGCGTGCGGCCCAGAGCGTCGGTCGCATGCCGTTCGTTAGCGGTGGGCTGGGTGAAGGTCAGGGACGGCCAGGACCGGCTGAACGCGCAGGTCGCCGCCGTAGGCGCACAGGCGTCCACACCGTTGTTCAGGGCCGTGACGGTGAAGCTCGAGGCGGAGGTCCAGTCGAAATGGATCTGGTAACCTAGGGTGTTGCTGACCGACAGCGGGCGCAGGTCGGAGCGGGTTCCTGTGTAGGTGAAGGTGATCCGCTCGCCGTCAGGCCGGACGATTTCCTGGATCACGCCCTCATTGGCCAGATTAGGGAAGTCGGTCGACTGGCTCTTGAGGAAGGTCGCGACCGTGCCGTCCAGGGCCGTGAAGGTATAGACCCCGGCCGAGAAGGTCAGCGCGCCGTAGCCGTCCACGGCCTGGAAGGCGCCCGAGGTCCCCAACCGTTCGAACGCCACGGACTGGCCCATGACGGTGACGGTGAAGGACGGGAGGGGGGCGGTGGGGTCGTTCGCCGGCTCGCGCTGGATTCCGCCCCAAGTGCTGTGCCGCCAGCCGAACGCGCCGGTGTCATAGGTGGCGCTGTAGAACAGGCCGCCGGCGCCCTTCTGGCCCAAGCCGATCTCGACGGTGGAGACGGTGACGCCACCGGTGGCGAGGTTCACGCCGTGGGCGTCGGTCGGCTGATAGGGGGCGGGCGGCTCAAGCGCCTGGCCGTCAGCCGCAGTCGCAAACAGCGACAGATCTAGGGCGATAAGCGGGGCGCACCAGACCTTCACACTCCAAAAGCTGCACCTCATGCCTCACCTCCGGGTTGCGGCCGCGACCATGATCCACCTGCCTCGCCTTGACAACACTGAAGAGAATACCCCTGATAACACCCTCTAAGCGAGATTGGCGAATGACCCCCAAAGGCGTAATCCGCACGGCCTGCGTATTGGCCACCGTCGGCGCGCTTGTGACGCCATCACTGGGTTTGGCGCAATCGATCACCTACGGCTATGACGCTCTGGGCCGTTTGACCGCCGCCGCCTACCCCGGCGGTCAGTTGGTGACATACAGCTATGACGCCGCCGGCAACCGGACCGAGGTGACGACGAGCGCACCACCGCCTCCGGTGCCGCTGTCGGCTTCCGTGACCGCGACGAGCTACACCCGGACAGCCGGCTCCGTGCCCTCACTAATCACCTGTAAGGGCAACGGCGGGACGGTGCCGTATACCTACTGGTGGCAGTTTGTTAGCGGCGTCTCCGTCACTAAGCTGACCACGGATGGCTCGGCGGTCGCGACCGGTTGGTATCATACCGTCCCCTCCACCAGCTTCCGCATTTCGACCTGGCGTTGCCGGGCGACGGACCCCACGTCGGCTACGGCTACGGCTACGGCGACCAGCCCGACCGTAGCGGTTTCGATCCGGACAAATTGAGCCAGCGCGCTTCAGGCCGACTTCCCTTGAAAGACAGATCGTTCGTCGTGGCAGGCCTCCGCGGCTGAAGCGACGTCAAGGGCGTACGCAAAGCCCGGGTCGCCCCCCGCAGACAGGTCCCAAGCCGGTACCTTGGTGTAGCAGGTTGGTGTAGCAGTCCGGGCCGGCTGAAGCCGTTGATCCAGAACTGTTTTTCGACCTTTCCAGATGCTGCTGGTGTAGCAAGCTGGTGTAGCAAACAGGCGTTTTCGACCGCCCGAGAGCGGTTTCCTCAACGCTTGCAATGTGTTGGGAAGAAATGGTGGACGCGACAGGGATTGAACCTGTGACCCCTACGATGTCAACGTAGTGCTCTCCCGCTGAGCTACGCGTCCGCCTTGACGGCCCTGGAGACAAGCCCCGGGGCGGGAAGGCGCGGTCTATAACCCGGGGGCCTCGCAAACCGCAAGGGCCAAAGAACGGGTTTTGCCGCACAAATGTCAGAGGCCGCCCAGGAGCTCGGCGATGCGGACCTCAAACTGCGCATCCGTATCCGCGGCCCGGGCCAGGAAGGAGGGCAGATCGCGTGCGGTCGCGTTACACGCCTCACGCAGCGAGGTCTTGAGGGCGGCGGCGTCGCGACTGGCCCGGAACGCCGCGAGCATGCCGTCGATCTCGGCGTTGGCCGCCTCGACGCCCCCGCTGATCAGGACCTGGACCTGGGCGTCCGTCTGCTCGGGGTGGCTGTCGAGATAGATCTGGGCCTGGGCGACGATCTGATCCTGGCTGCTGACCCACCCCAGACTCGAGCAAAGGCCCGCATAGACCGAGGCATGCCCCATCTGCCGGGCGGTCGGACCGGACTGGGGCGCGGCGACCAGAGCGACCGTCGCGAGGAGTGTGATCACGCGGCGACCATGCGTTCGACCTCACCCACCAGATCACGCAGGTGAACGGGCTTGGACAGCACCTTCGCCTGGGGGCTGGCCTGGGCGGCCGACAGGGCGACGGCGGCGAAACCGGTGATGAACATGATGCGGATGCCCGGCTGGCGAGCGGCCGCGATACGCGCCACCTCGATGCCGTCCGCGCCCGGCATGACGATGTCGGTCAGCAGCAGGTCCCAGGGGCCCTGGTCGAGGGCGTCGATGGCGTCGTCGCCGTTCTCGCAATCGACCACGGAATGGCCGGCGCGCTCGAGCGCCCGGGTAAGGAAGCCGCGAAGCGAGGTGTCGTCTTCGGCCAGAAGAATGCGCGCCATAGGTCCTTCGTCGTCCGCCCGGGGTCGTCCTGAAACGCGACGCTACGCCGCCACTGGTAAACCCGCCATGAAAAACGCTGTACGGGCGATCCCCGCCCCTGTGGATGGGACAGCGAAACAGGTTATGCCGTCGCCATGGACACTGCAGGCGACACGATGACGGGAGCGACCGGGGCCGTCCTGATCCTGCGACCCGCCACGCCCGGCCGCCTGATCTTCGCCTCGCCCCACTCCGGCGTCCTCTATCCGGACGACATGGCCCCGGACCCCGGCCTGGACCAAACCAGCCTGCGCAGCGCCGAGGACGCCCTGGTCGATCAACTGATCGCCGCGGGGCCGTCGCAGGGCGCGACGACCCTGCTGGCCCGCTATGGTCGGGCCTACGTCGATCTGAACCGGGACCCGGCGGATCTTGACCCGGGCCTGATCGAAGGACTGGACCATCCCGCCTCGCCCCGCTCCGCGGCCGGCTACGGCGTCATTCCGCGTCTGGCCGGCGACGGCCGGCCGCTCTACGCCAGGCGCCTGTCGCTTGAGGAGGCCCACGCGCGTCTCGCCCGGGTCCATGCCCCCTGGAATGCAGCCCTCGACGCGGCCGTGACCGGGGCGCTGGACCATCATGGCCAGGCGCTTCTGGTTGACTGGCACTCCATGCCCGAACGGGCGACCCGGGCGCCGGGCGGACCGCGCGGCCCCGATGTGGTGCTGGGCGACCGGCACGGCTCCTCCTGTTCGCCGGAATTGACCCGGGCCCTGCGCACGGCCTTTGAAGCGCTGGGCTGGCGCGTGGCGCTGAACCATCCCTACGCCGGCGGCTGGACCACCCAGAACCGGGGACATCCGGACAAGGGGGTGCACGCGATCCAGATCGAACTGAACCGCGCCCTGTATTTCGATGAGGCCGCCCGTACCCCGTCCCGGGGCTGGTCCCGCACGCTGAAGGGCGTCAGCCGCGTGATTGCGATGCTCGGCGCCCTGCGCCTCGGCACATAAAAAAAGCCGCGCCCGAGGGCGCGGCATGAAAAGTCTATAGGGAGGAAACGCCCAGGAAGGGCATGACGCCTCGCGGCGTCGAAAATGAAGCTAGTGTGCACTGCACAAATGGTCAAGCAGGTATTTCGCGCCTGCGTTCACGCCGTGTAACGGCATGCGTCTGCCACGTTCAGGCAAGGTAACCGTTTCCAGAGAAAAAATTCACCCTGAGCACAACGCGACTGCGAACGGACTTGGCCGTGAGGCGGGGATTCAGGGCTCCAGAAGGCGGCGGGCGCTCCGGATGGCGCGTGCGGCCGGAGAGCCGGACTGCCGCCAGATCAGCAAGCAGACGGAGGCCGTGACTCCCGCCGCAAGCCACCCGGGCCCGAAAAGCCAGGCCGCTGCGGCCAGGGCGAAATAGTAGCCGCGAACCCCCTGGCTGAAGGCGCCCAGGGCCGGATTCAGCAGATTGGTCGCCGCCTCGCCGAGCGCCACGCGATCCGCCTCGGTATGGACTTCCGGGGCCGCACCGATGAGGGCGAGGGCGTAGTTCATCTGGCGCAGGGCCCAGATGAAATCCAGAAGACCGCGGACGAGGCAGATCAGGATCAGCGCCAGCTTGGCTTCCAGAACGCGGATCGGCACCGCCTCGGCGCCCACCGAGGCAAACCCTTCCAGAGCCGCCTGGCCGCCGAACAGGATGCCGCCGACCGCCGCGATCAGCAGCAGGTTGGTGGAGGCGAAGAAGCTGGCCGAGTTGATCGAATGCCCCATCAGCTGGCTGTCCACCAGCCGGATTTCGCGATGGGTCATGGCCGTCATCCAGACCCGCCGGATCAGGCTCATGTCATCGTTCAGCGTGCCCAGACGATGCGCCAACAGCCTCAGCAGCGGGTCGTATCCCAGCCAGCAGACGAAGAAGAGGCCCAGCGCCACATAGTCCAGGGTCGTCATTCGTGCTCCTCGGCTTCTTCATCCATGGTCGCCCGCATCGCCCGCCGGCTCAAGCCATGACCCGCCGGGCGGTCGATCTTAACGACGCCCCCGCCTTGCTTCGGGCGCCGTGCAGGCTTATCACCCCGGCCTCTCCGTTCGCAGTTGCAACATAGCCGAGCCCGTCATGAACCTCGACGCCATCCCCGTCGGCCCGAACCCGCCCTGGGACATCAACGTCGTCATCGAGATCCCGCAGGGCGGCCTGCCGGTGAAGTACGAAATGGACAAGGAGTCGGGCGCGCTGTTCGTCGACCGCTTCCTGCACACCGCCATGTACTACCCGGGCAACTACGGCTTCGTGCCCCACACCCTGTCGGACGACGGCGATCCCTGCGACGTGATCGTGCTGAACCCGACCCCGGTCGTTCCGGGCTGCGTCATCCGCTGCCGCCCGATCGGCGTGCTGAAGATGGTCGATGAAGCCGGCGGCGACGAAAAGATCCTGGCCGTGCCGGTCGACAAGCTGAACCCGTATTACACGGACATCGCCAGCTACCGTCAGCTGCCCGCCATCCTGGTCGAACAGATCGAGCACTTCTTCACCCGCTACAAGGATCTGGAGAAGGGCAAGTCGGTCACGGTCAAGGGCTGGGGCGACGCCGGTGAAGCCGCCGAGCTGATCGCCGCCGGCATCAAGGCCGCCGACGAAAAGAAGAAGGCCAAGGCCGCCAACGCGGCCTGATCGTTCAGATCAGATATTGCGAGGCCCCGGCGGAGACGCCGGGGCCTTTTGCATTCCCGATGCGCCACGCCTTCTCCCGAACGGCCTGACGGGTTATCTGCCTCAGATGGCCGCCGCCGAGACCCCCACGGAATTGTTCAAACGCGCCCTGGCGCACGCCGCCCGCGCGCTGGCCGAGCAATCGGAGCTGGAAGTCGTGTTCGGCTCGGACGGACCGAAGCTGTCGAACGGCGTCCTGACGCTGCCGCACCCCCCGCGCGATCCGGGGGCGCCTGAAAGCGCCAGCCTGCGTGGACAGGCCGACCGGCTGGCCCTCCGCCTCGCCAATCACGACGAGGGCGTCAGCGCCCGCCTGCGGCCCATCGACAGCAAGGCGGCCGAGGTGTTCGACGCGGTCGAGCAGGCGCGGGTCGAAGCGGTCGGCTCGCAATCGCTGGCCGGCGTGCGCGCCAATATGAACTCGGCCCTGCTGACCCGGCTGGAGAAGTCGGGCGCACTGCGCATCACAGACCCCGAACGCGTGCCGGTGGCCGAGGCGGTGGCCCTGCTGGTGCGCGAGCGGCTGACGGGTCTCCGCGCCCCTGACGGGGCCGGAACCCTGCTGGACCTCGTGCGGACCGAGCTGGAGAACAAGGCAGGACGCAAGCTCGACGCCCTGACAGATGTAGCCCACGATCAGGCGGCCTTCGGCGAACGGCTGAGGGATGTGCTCAAGGCCCTGGACATGGACCCGGGCGATGGGCGTGGCGACGACGTGTCGGAAGATCCCGGCGAGGAGGAGCCTGACCCACAGGATCCGGACGCCGCCGACGAGGAGGATCAGGAAGACGAGGAGGACGCCGGCGGCGGCGAGGGCCAGTCGATGGACGGCTCCACCGACGACCAGACCGCCAGCGACGAACGGGACGCCCGCCCCGACGGCTCGCCCGCCGATCCGAACGGCGAGGCCACCGAGGACGGCCCGGAACTGAACGAGGGCGCCCAGCCCAATCGCCAGCAGACCACGGACGACGGCCGCGCCATCGACGCCTATCGCGTCTTCACCACCGCCTATGACGAGATCGTTGATGCGGCGGACCTGTGCGACCCCAATGAACTGGAGCGGCTGCGCGGCCTGCTGGACCAACAACTGACCGCCCTGTCGTCCGTCGTGGCCCGACTGGCCAACAAGCTGCAACGCCGCCTGATGGCCCAGCAGAACCGCAGCTGGCATTTCGATCTGGAAGAAGGGGTGCTGGACACCGCCCGCCTGACCCGGATCGTCACCGACCCGACCAGTCCTCTCAGTTTCAAGGCCGAGAGCGAGAGTCCGTTCCGCGATACGGTCGTGACCCTGCTGCTGGACAACTCCGGCTCCATGCGCGGCCGCCCGATCATGGTCGCGGCCGTCTGCGCCGACATCCTGGCCCGTACGCTGGAGCGCTGCGGGGTGAAGGTCGAAATCCTCGGCTTCACCACCCGGGCGTGGAAGGGCGGCCTGTCGCGCGAGGCATGGATTACCGCCGGAAAGCCCGCCAACCCGGGCCGCCTGAACGACCTGCGCCACATCATCTACAAGGCGGCCGACGCGCCCTGGCGCCGGGCCAAGAAAAACCTCGGCCTGATGATGCGCGAGGGCCTGCTGAAGGAAAACATCGACGGCGAGGCCCTGCTTTGGGCGCACGACCGGCTGATGGCCCGACCCGAGCAACGTCGCATCCTGATGGTCATCTCGGACGGCTCGCCGGTTGACGACTCGACCCAGTCGGCCAATGCGGCCCTCTATCTGGACAAACATCTGCGGCAGGTGATCGAGCAGCTGGAGACGAAATCCTCCGTCGAGCTGCTGGCTATCGGCATCGGCCACGACGTCACCCGCTGGTACCGCCGCGCCCTCACCATTGTGGACGTCGAACAGCTGGGCGGGGCCATGATCGAAAAGCTGGCCGAACTGTTCGACGCCCAGGACAGCGCACCCCGACGCCGGAGGAAGGCCGCATGATCGCCCTGCGCCGCGGCATCGCCGCCCTCGCCCTGCTCGCCCTGTCGGCGTGCGCCACCGTCACCACCCTGCCGCCGACGCCCGCGCCCCTGCCGGGCTGGACAGCCGCCGCGGCGGGAACCCGGCCGATCAATCTGGGCCTGCCGGGCGGAGCGGTTCTGGCTGACGGCGTCCGCTTCGCGGGGGGGATCGAGATCGTTCTGGACGATGCCTCTCCCCTGCACAGCCTGTCGGACCTCAAACTCATTGATGACACGAACGGCTTCGTCAGCGTCAGCGATGCGGGCGACCTGGTGCGCGGTCGGCTTGTGCTGGACCGACGCGGCCGCCTGACGGGCGTGGAAGGATTGCAGTATCGCCGCCTGACCCTGCTGGACGGCGCTCCGATCGCCGAGAAATTCGACGGTGACGCCGAAGGACTGCTCATCACCCGTCAAGGCGATCTGTTCGTCAGCTTCGAACGCCATCACCGCATCTGGAACTACGGCGCGCCGGACGCCCTGCGGACACAGCCCACGCCGGCGCGTCACCCGGCGGTCGAGTTCCCGCTGAACGACGGCATGGAAGGCATTTCGGCCGGGCACGACGGCGAGTGGCGCGTAACGGGCGAGAACGGCGGGGTCTGGGACTGCCGTCCTGACGCCTGCGCCGTCGTGATCCCGGTCCCGGACATTCCCGCCACCGATGAAGACTTCCGCGTCACGGGGCTCGATCGCGACCCCGGCGGCCCCGGCTACTATGTGCTCCAGCGGATGTTCCGACAGCCCGCCGACGTCCGCGCCCATGTGCGCCATATGGCGGCCGACGGCACACTCGGCCCGGTGCTGGTCGAACTGAAATTTCCCGGCGCCACCGACAATTTCGAAGGACTGGCGGCGATCGCCCACAACGGCGGGACCCGCCTCTATCTCCTGTCGGACGACAACAGCTCGAAGAAGCAGCGCACGCTGCTGCTGGCGTTCGACGTCAGCCGATAGGGCTCAGACCCGCTCCGACACCTTGATCGCGACCTTGCAGCCCGCCTTGATGACCGCGCTCAGCAACCCGTACCCCGGGGCCTCGCGACTGCCGTGTTCGACCGCGTGGTCGTGGTGGGCCAGCTCCTCGTCGCGAAAGACGGTCAGCTCGGCGGCCAGGGCCGGGTCCTGATCCCGGAGCTCGGCGATCTGGTCGGCGTAATGTTCCTCGATCACGGCCTCGACCGCCTCGGTGCAGGCGTGGGCGGCCTTTTCCCCGAGCAGGGCCGTGCCGGCGCCCAGGGTCAGGGCGGCCAGGCGCCAGATCGGCGTCATGACGGTCGGCCGCACGCCCTCAGCG
The DNA here is from genome assembly GCF_048799765.1 of Brevundimonas sediminis. Lineage (NCBI taxonomy): Bacteria > Pseudomonadati > Pseudomonadota > Alphaproteobacteria > Caulobacterales > Caulobacteraceae > Brevundimonas > Brevundimonas sediminis. The sequence continues at coordinate 77,309 of NZ_JBLYQK010000002.1, read as the reverse complement.
TTCAACAAGGCATTGAAGCGGTCCAGATGCACCTGCTCCTGGCGGCCCATCTCGGCCATATCGGCCGCGATGGCCTCCTTGCCCTTGCGGCCTTCAAACACCGCCTGCTGGGCGCGATAGATGTGAACGGCGGCATATTCGCCGGCGTGGTCGACACGCAGAATCTCACCCCGACGTCGCCGGCTCGCGCCCCGGCCCGGCCTGGGCAACGGAATACGGCGGGTGTCCCCGGTCAGGGCGTCGACGGGCGGAACGGGATCAGGGTCGCGGAGCGCGGGCATCCTTGGGCCTCTTTGCGGCGAGCAGGCTGAACACCGCCAGCACGGCGGCGATCAGGGCGTTCCATCCTGCCATGCTGAGGCCCAGGAAGCTCCACGTCACCGCGTCGCACATGGCCACGCGCTGGACGGGGCCGGTCCCCATGGCGAGGGAGGCCATGCTGGCGAGGTCCACGCCGCCGCCTCCGGCCACGCAGGTCGCCGGCAGGGCCCACCACTTCAACTCTCCGCCCATGTGGAAGAAGGAGGTGACGGCGCCGGTGGCGAAGATCACGGCCAGCAGGAAGGCGGCGATGCGGGGCGTGCCGCGGCTGCCACGGCTCAACAGGTGCCACAGGGTTGCGACGAGGGCGACCGCAGCCGCGCCCCAGTAAACCTCGCGCGCCTTGAGGCACAGGTTGCAGGGCGCGATGTCCCAGATCACCTCTGACGCATGGGCAAAGCCCAGCAGGGCCAGAGACGCCAGCAGGGCGAAAGCGGTCCACCACCGCGTCAGGAGTCGATACAGGCCTTTCATCGGACGATGTTCATAGCCCGGCCCGAGCCGTCCGTCGATGCGTTCAGAGCACGACCTTCAGCAGGACGATCGCCCCGATCAGGACGGCCAGTCCGATCAGGGTCCAGAGGGCCAGGCGCTTCTCGACCCGTTCCCAGACCGCAGGCCCCCAACGCTTGATGACATAGGCCACGGCGAAGAAGCGGCCGCCCCGGGTGATCACCGAGGCGATCAGGAAGACCGGGAAGCTGAACTGGGCCAGGCCGGAAGCGATGGTCACCAGCTTGTAGGGGAAGGGGGTCAGCCCCTTGATCAGGATCACCCAGAGACCGAACCGGTCATACCAGTGCTGGAAATGCTCCTGGGCGTCGGCGCTGCCGATGAAGCCGAGGATCGCCTCGCCGACGCCGGTCAGAAAGTAGCCGATGGCGTAGCCCAGAATACCGCCCAGCACGGAGGAGACCGTGCAGACGGTGGCGTAGAAATAGGCGCGGTCGGGACGCGTCAGCACCATCGGAGCCAGCATGACGTCCGGCGGGATCGGGAAGACCGAGCTTTCGGCGAAGGACACGGCGGCCAGGGCCGGCGTGGCGTGCTTGCTGCGGGCCAGAGAGAAGACCCAGTCGTAAAGCTTGCGAAGCATCAATCCTCCGGCGGAACGGCCGAACCCACGCCTCTAGCCGATCCCGACCGCCGACGCACCCGCCGAAACGCCTGTTGAGTCGCCGTCGCGGCGATCCGCCGCTATAAGGCCCGCCTCCGCCCTACTCCCCACGGATCGGAACGCCATGCGCTATCTGCACACCATGGTCCGCGTGACGGATCTCGACGCCTCCCTGCGCTTCTGGTGCGACCTGCTCGGTCTGCAGGAGATGCGGCGCATGGAGAATGAGAAGGGGCGCTTCACCCTGATCTTCCTCGCCGCCCCGAAAGACGCAGCACGGTCCGGGGCCGAGCGCTCCCCGGAAGTCGAACTGACCTGGAACTGGGACCCCGAGACCTATACCGGCGGCCGCAATTTCGGCCATCTGGCCTACAAGGTCGACGACATCTACGCCGCCTGCCGGACGCTGGCCGACGGCGGCGTGACGATCAATCGCCCGCCCCGGGACGGCCATATGGCCTTCGTGCGGTCGCCGGACGGCATCTCCATCGAACTGCTGCAGGAAGGCGAGCCGCTCGCCCCCGCCGAACCCTGGGCCTCGATGCCCAACACCGGGAGCTGGTGAATTTGAAAGCCCTCGCCCTACTGCCTGTCGCCCTGCTGGGCCTCGCGGCCTGCGCCTCGACCACCGAGACCAATCCGTCGCGGTCGGCGACCGAACAGCTGCTGATCGCCCGCGCCGCCGACCGGGCGGTCGAGGGCCTGACCCTGCCGATCCCGGCCGGCTCGCGCGTCTTCGTGGACGACACCTATTTCCGCGCCGAAAGCAGCCCCTACGCCATCAGCGCGATCCGGAACGCCCTGTCGGACGCCGGGTACGCCCTCGCGCCGAACAAGGCCGAGGCTGACGCCGTCTTCGAACTGCGCGTCGGCGCCCTGTCGCTGGAACAGATGCGCCGGGTCTTCGGCCTGCCGGACATGCGCGTGCCGATCAACGAGACCTTCAACGTCGTCTCGATCCCCGAACTTTCGGTCTACAGCCGCCGCGACCGGATCGGCGTGGCCGAATTCTCGGGCTTCCTCTACGAACCCCGGACCGGCGCCCCGCTGGGCGGCGTCCTGCCGATGACCGGTCAGTTCCGCATCCGCAGCCACAAGCTGTTCATGATCCTGACCTTCGGCCAGCAGAGCGTCGACCCCGGTGAACGCGACCCCGGCGACAGCTGGCGGCAGTTCTAGAACATCTGACGCTTCCGTAACTTGCGTCCCTCCGCCGGAGCGTCGAAGGTCCGGGCCGCACGTTCCGGGAGGGTTTCATGCGTCGCCTGCTCATCTCCACCGCCGTTGTCGCCCTGCTGGCCGGCAGCCCCGCCCTGGCCTTCGCCCAGTCTCCCGCGACGGCTGAAGCCCCCGCGCAGAGCGAGGACGCCCGGCTGAACGCCTTCTTCGAGGCGGCCTTCCAGCAGTCGATCGCCCTCAGCCCGGAATCGATGACCTCGCTGGGTCTGAAGACCGACTACGACAAGCTGGACGACTATACCGACGCGGGCGCCGAGCAGGCGCAGGCGCTGGGCGAGGCGCAGCTGGCGCGGATGAAGACGGAGTTCGACTTCGACGCCCTGAGCCCGCAGAGCCAGGTCAGCTGGCGGCTGTTCGAGCACGCGGTGGTCGAGGGCCGACTGCAGCAGCAGTGGCGCGGGTGGGGCTATCAGTTCGCCGCCAACCGCAATCCGACTACCGGCCTGCCGGTCTTCCTGATCAATGAACACGCGGTCGACAGCGTCTCGGACGCCGAAGCCTATGTGGCGCGCATCCGCGAGGGTGAGCGTGTCATGGGCGAAATCGCCGCCGAGTTGCGCGAACGCGCCGCCGCGGGCGTGGTCTCACCGAATTTCGTCTTCGCTCCCTCCATCGCCAACACCCGGCGGGTCATCTCGGGCGCCCCGTTCGATGACGGCGACGACAACCCGGTCTGGGCCGACTTCAAGGAGAAGGTCGGCGAACTGGACGCCGATCAGGCAACGAAGGATCGGCTGCTGGCCGAGGGCTCGGCGGCCCTGACCGGGGAATGGAAGCGCGGCTATGAGACCGTGCTGGCCGCCCTGGCCGAGGTGCAGCAGCAGGCGGCGGCCATGCCGGACCGCGACGGCGGCGTGTGGCGGCTGCCGGAGGGCGAGGCCTACTACAACGCCCGCCTGAGGCTCTCGACCACCACCGACCTGACCGCCGACCAGATCCACCGGATCGGGCTGGACGAGGTGGAGCGCATCCACGGCCTGATGCAGGGCATCATGGATCGGGTGGGCTTCACCGGCACGCTGCAGGAGTTCTTCGTCCTGCTGAAGACCGATCCGCGCTTCCAGTATCCGAACACGGACGAAGGCAAGGCGCAGTATCTGGCCGACGCCCGGACCTACATCGCCCAGGTGATGGAGGTCGCGCCGCGCTGGTTCAGCGACCTGCCGGAGGCCGCCCTGGAAGTGCGGGCCGTCGAGGCCTGGCGTGAATCCACCGCCAGCATCGCCTTCTACAACGCCCCGGCGCCGGACGGCTCACGTCCCGGCATCTTCTACGTGAACCTGTCTGACATGACCCAAGTGCTGAAGCCCCAGATCGAGGGTATCACCTACCACGAGGGCGCGCCGGGCCATCACTTCCAGATCGCCTATGCGCAGGAGATGCAGGGCCTGCCGTCCTTCCGCCGCTTCGGCGGTTACGGCGCCTACGCCGAGGGCTGGGGTCTGTACGCCGAGCAGCTGGGCAAGGAGATGGGCTTCTATCAGGACCCTTATTCCGACTTCGGCCGCCTCTCGACCGAGCTGTGGCGCGCGGTGCGTCTGGTGACCGACACCGGCCTGCACGCCAAACGCTGGAGCCGGGAACAGGCGATGGACTATTTCCGCCAGAACTCCCTGCTGAGCGAGCGCGACATCCAGAAGGAGGTCGAGCGCTACATCACCAATCCGGGCCAGGCGACCAGCTACAAGATCGGCGAGCTGAAGATCATGGAGCTGCGCGCGCGGGCGCAGGCGGCGCTGGGCGACCGCTTCGACATCCGCGACTTCCACGCGGTGGTGCTGGGTTCAGGCTCGGTGCCGCTGGACGTGCTGGAGACGCAGGTCGACGCCTGGATCGCGGCCGGCGGGGGCGCGCCGAGGCTGTAGACGTCAGTGCGCTTCCGGCGGGCGGGCGGCCGGGCTGTGGTATTCGCTCTCGGCCTTCTTCTTTTTGCCGAGGGTGAATTTGCGGTCGCAGTAGCCGCACTCGACGAAGTCGTCCTCGCCCATGTCCATGTAGACGAGCGGGTGGCCGAGCGCGCCGCCGCCGCCGTCGCAGGCGACACGCTTGGTCGTCACCACGATCTCTTCCGGCGGGGGGACGATCACGGAGGTGGGGCGCGACGACATTCGACAGGCTCTGACTTGGCGATTGGGGCAGGCGCACATAGGTATGCGCGCGGGCTCCTTACCGTCAAACGGAGCCGCCTGAAACACCCGAAAGCGCCCGAATGACCGAGACCGACGCCCTGCCCGTGAACGCCATTGAGGTTCGGGGGCTGGAAAAGACCTATGCCGGCACCCGGAAGGCCGCGCCCAAGACGGCCCTGCGCGGCGTTGATCTGGTCATTCCGCGGGGCTCGATGTTCGGTCTGCTGGGCCCGAACGGCGCCGGGAAGTCCACCCTGATCAACATCATTTCGGGCATCGTCAACAAGACCGGCGGCACGGTCTCGATCTGGGGCCGGGACATCGATAAGTCCCCGCGTGACGCCGCCGCGGCGCTGGGCGTGGTGCCGCAGGAAATCGTCGCCGACGTCTTCTTCACCCCGCGCGAGGCGCTGGAGGTGCAGGCGGGCTTCTACGGCGTGCCGAAGAACGAGCGCCGTTCGGATGAGCTGCTGGCCGCCCTGGGCCTGTCCGACAAGGCCAACGCCTATGTCCGCGCCCTCAGCGGGGGGATGAAGCGCCGCCTGATGGTCGCCAAGGCCCTGGTGCACAATCCGCCGATCCTGATCCTGGACGAGCCCACCGCCGGCGTGGACGTCGAACTGCGCCGCCAGTTGTGGGAGTACGTCCGCAAGATCAACGCCGAGGGCGTGACCATCCTGCTGACCACCCATTACCTCGAGGAGGCGCAGGAACTCTGCGACACCATCGCCATCATGAACCGGGGTCAGGTCGTGGCCTGTGAACCGACGCCGCAACTGCTGCGCCGTCTGGACACCCGCAATGTGGTGGTGACGCCCGAGGGCGAGCTGAGCGGCCTGCCGACGGTGGAGGGTTTCGATGTCGTGCCGCGCCCCAACGGCGCCTTCGCCGTCAGCTACAGGAAAGGCCAGTCGTCGGTTGAGCACGTTCTGGCCGCAGTCCGCGCGGCGGGGGTGACGATCGCCGACATCTCGACCGAAGACCCGGACCTGGAAGACGTCTTCCTCGCCCTGACCTACGGCGACGAGAACCAGGTCGATCCGACCAGGGACTGAAGGGAAGGACGCAGGGTTTGGGAACCGGGAACCTGCGGAACGGCTCCTACGGCGTCGCAGCGCGCCCCTGATTCCCGATCCTCAAGCCCTGCTCCCTTCTCAAACCACCATCACGGTCCCGATCAGCAGTCGGGCGCCGGCCCGTCCCATGACGGTGTTGGTCGCCGCCTGAAGGGCGCTGACGAGGCGTTCGATATCGGGCGGTGCGCCGGGCAGGAGGGTGGCGGCCTGCTGGCGGACGACCTGGGCATAGGCGGCGCGCAGCCGGGGCGCGGACTGCGCAACGCGGGTGCGCAACGCCGCGTCCGGCGTGTCCACCCCCACCTCGACGGTCATCACGCCGGTTCCGCCGCCGGGACGGCGCACATTGCCCGTGACGGTCGGCAGGCCAAGGTAGCTGTTGCCGGACGACCCTCCTCCTCCGCCCGAAGAGGCGCTGGCCGGCGAGGCTGCGGCGGCTGTGGCGACGGCGGCGAGGCCGAGAAGGGCGCGACGATCCATAGACCCCTTCTGGCACACCCGGTTTTAAAACCCGGTTACGTCGCCGACAGTTCGGGATGACGCGCACGCGCCTCGTCAGCGGGCAGGGCCTCCAGCACCCGACCGTCCTGCATGTCGACCACCGCCACGAGGCTTGAGACCCGGTCCCAGGCGCAGTCCCCGGTCTGGCGCCGCACCTCGGCCAGGACGTAGAGTTGATCCCCGTCGGCGGCCCAGGCCAGTCCCCCGGTCGCGACGTCGCTCCCGGGCGCCGCCACGCAGCCGTTCATCCGGATGAGCGCCTCCACCGCCAGCCGATGCGGCTCTGTCCGCTCACGCCCCACGCCGCTCGACGAGACATCGAAGACACGCACGGCGCCCAGCGCCGCATTGTCCGGATCGTTGACGAACAGCCGCCCGGAATCCGGAGACCATGCCGCCCGGGCCGGCAAACCGACGTAGGCCATTTGATTGCGGTTGAAGAAACCGGCGCTCAGCAACAGCTCTCCGGTACCGGTCGACACAAGCCGCATGGAGCTGTTGGGGGCCAGAACCGCGCTCTCCCCGTCCGGGGTCAACACGGCCAGTTCCGTTGGTCGTGGCGCCGCCGCTCCCTCCGGTTCGCGTCCCTCGCAGGCGGCGAGCGACAACAGGATCAGGGGGACGAGGGCGCGCTTCATGCCCAAGGCTTAGCTTGCGATCCGGCGCTCGTCATCCGTCCTGCTTTCGCTCGTCCGGCCGACTTCCTACAACCACCCCATGCCTGCGCCGCGCGAGATCGACACCGGACTGGACGGCTTCCGCTGGTGGCCCGGCGCACTGGACCTCGCCGCACAGACCGCCCTTCTCGCCGAGGTCCTTCGGGCAATCGAGCCCAGCCCCTTCTATCGCCCGGTCACCCCGGGCGGACGGCCCTTCTCGGTGCGGATGACCAATCTCGGCCCGCTCGGCTGGGTCTCGGACCGCGACGGCTACCGCTACCAGCCGACCCACCCCGAAACCGGCGCGGCCTGGCCGCCCATGCCGCAGGGCCTCCTCGACCTCTGGAATGCGCTGACCGGCTGGCCCGAGCCGCCCGACGCCTGTCTGGTCAACCTCTATCGTGAGAACGCGAAGATGGGCCTGCATCAGGACCGGGACGAGGCCGATCTGAACGCCCCGGTGCTGTCGGTCTCGTTGGGCGACACCGCCCTGTTCCGGATCGGCCCGGCGGCGGGCGGACCGACCAGGAGCATCCGGCTGGCCTCCGGCGACGTCTGCGCCCTGACCGGTCCGGCGCGACTGGCGCGGCATGGGATCGACCGGCTGCTGCCCGGCTCCTCGAGCCTTCTGGATGGCGGCGGCCGGATCAACCTGACCCTCCGGAGGGCGGGGCCGTCTTCACGGCAATCGTGACTCGACGCCGGATGGGGCCGCGCCCACTGTCCGGCCACCACAGGAGGAAGACCACCCATGACGCTGATCCGCCCCGAAGGTCCGCAGGCTGAAGACATGGTCCTGAACCGCCGCACCCTCGGCGCAGGCGCGGTCGGAGGCCTGTTCTTCGCCGGCTATGCACCGGCCGCACTGGCGGCGCAGGCGCGGCCCGTCACCACGGACAGCACGGGTCTGGTCAGCGAGGACGTCGCCTATCCGGCCCCGGATGGGTTCGACCTGCCCGCCTTCGTGGCCCGTCCGGCGGGTGAAGGCCCCTTCCCGGTGGTGATCGTCGTATCCGAGATTTTCGGCGTCCACGAGTACATCCGCGACATCTGCCGCCGCCTCGCCAAGGCCGGTTATGCCGCCGTCGCCCCAGGCTTCTTCAACCGCGTCGAGGATCCGGCCCCGCTCTCGGACATGAGCCGCATCATGCAGATCGTCTCGGCCGCCAACTATGAGCAGGTCATGGGCGACGTTTCGGCCACCCTCGACTGGGTCAGCCAGCAGCTCTGGGCCGACGGCGACAAGGTCGGCATCACCGGCTGGTGCTGGGGCGGCAAGGTGGTCTGGCAGGCCTGCGCCCGCTTCGCCGTGCTTGACGCCGGGGTCGCCTGGTATGGTCGTCTGGCCCCCGCGCCCAACGCCACATCGGAACAGACCGCCGCCGGCCAGCCCTGGCCCGTCGATCTGGCCGATGATCTGAAGTCCCCGGTTCTGGGCCTGTACGGCGAGGCCGACACCGGCATTCCCCTGCCCAGTGTCGAGGCCATGCGCAGCGCCCTGGCCCGCGCGGGCCAGACCTCCAGCCAGATCATCGTCTATCCGGCCGCCCCACACGGCTTCCACGCCGACTACCGCGACAGCTACCGCGCCGACGCCGCGACCGACGGCTGGTCGAAGCTGCTGGCCTTCTTCGAGGCGCGACTGAAGGGGTGAGGCGATCGAAAAGTGCTAGTGAGTCGTGAGTAGAAAACGAACGACTGCGGCCGGCACGGCCTCCTACTCACGACTCACTCTTCACGCCTGTCCGTCGAAATTCCCGCCGGTCTGCGCGGCGGCCTGATAGGCCGCATTGCCCGCGGCGGCGCCGGAGCCCTTGGAGGCGACCACCACCATGGCGGGACGCACGGTGCGGCCGAACAGGGCATAGCCGGCCTGAAGGGTCTGGATCACCTGGCCGCCCTGAACAGTGTCGGACGGCTGCTCCATCATCGCCTGATGCAGGTGCGGATCGAAGACCTCGCCCGGCTCGGGCGCGACGCGCTTCAGGTTGTTCGCCTCGAAAGCCGAGAACAGGGCCTTCTGGGTCAGCTCCAGACCCGAGACCAGGCCGGCGGCGGCCCCGTCGGCGTCCCCCCCTTCACGAACCTTGGGCGCGGCCTGGATGGCGCGTTCCAGATTGTCGGCCACCACCAGAAGATCACGGGCGAATTTCTGGATGGCGTAGGCGCGCGCGTCGTTGTTTTGCGTCTCGGCCCGTCGCTTGATGTTCTCGGACTCGGCGACCGCGCGCAGGGCGCGGTCCTTCCACTGGTCGCGCTCGGCGATCACGGCGTCGAGCGGCGCCAGATCGTCGCCCGCAAGGCCCTCGGCCTCGCCGATGTCAGCGTCCAGTTCGGTTTCCGGTTCGTAGTCGGGGGTGTCGTTCACGTCTCTTGTCCGTCCAGCATCCGGCCCAGCACCCGGGCGGTATAGTCCACCAACGGGATGACACGGGCGTAGTTCAGTCTTGCAGGTCCAATCACGCCGATGGCGCCCAGAACCCGTTGTCGGCCGCTCATATAGGGCGCCGCGATGACGGCGGAACCCGAAAGTGAGAACAACCGTGTTTCAGCGCCGATGAAGATGCGGACGCCCTGGGCCGCGGATACCCCGTCCAGCAGTCCGATCAGTTGCTCCTTCTGCTCCAGATCGTCGAACAGGACACGGACCTTCTCCAGATCCTCCATCGCCCCGGCGTCCTGCAAAAGGTTGGCGCGCCCCCGCACGATCAGGGCCCGCTCGCGCTCTGCGCCCCCCGACCACGCCGCCAGTCCGTCCTCGACCAACCGGGCGGCGGTCTCGTCCAGCTCCCGTCGAGCCACATCCAGTTCGGTGCGCATCTCGGTGCGTGCCTCGTGCAGCGGACGACCGCGCAAACGAGCGTTCAGGAAGTTCGACGCCTCCTGCAGGGTCGAGGGCGTCACTCCGGCCTTCAGCGGCATCAGCCGGTTCTCGACCGTGCCGTCGTCGCCGACCAGCACCGCCAGCGCCTGGTCATGGCCCAGGGCCACGAACTCCACATGCTTGACCCCGGCGTCGCGCACCGGGCTGGCCACGATCGAGGCTCCACCCGCCAGTCCGGACAGCAGGGACGACGCCTCGTTCAGCGCCTCCTCGAAACTGCGTCCGCGCCCTGCCAGCCGCGCATCGATCTCGCGGCGCTCCTCCGTCGGGATGTCGCCGACCTCCAGCAGGCCGTCGACGAACAGACGCAGGCCCGCATGGGTCGGGATACGCCCGGCCGAAGTGTGCGGCGAAGCCAGCAAACCCGCCAGTGTCAGGTCCTGCATCGTGTTGCGGATCGAGGCGGGCGACAGGCTGATCCCGCTCAGCGACAGGGTCCGCGACCCCACCGGCTCGCCGGTCTGCAGATAGCTCTCGACGATGCGGCGGAAGATGTCGCGCGCACGCTGGTCCAGCCCGGCCAGCCCGCCGGCTTCCAGCGCGGTCGAGGTCAGAAGGGGCGGCTTCATGCGATGCCCCCCGACCAGCGGTAATGACCGTGCGCGGCCCGCCACAGCCCCATCAGCCAGAGCGGATGCTGCATGGCGCCAGACCCCGCATTGTGCAGCAGCAGGGGCGACTTTCCGCCCCGCGTCACGATGCCGATATGCGGCGCATCCTTGTCGCTCCGCCAGGTCAGGATATCGCCGACCCTCAGAGGTTTCGGAAAAGATGCCCCCCCGGTCTTCTTCGTCGCCGTCCAGAGTTCGCCGCCCTGCCGGGCGAAGTACGTCTCCAGATTGGGCACGCGGCGGTGGTCGATGTTGGCGTCGGGTCGCTTCAGTCCCCAACGGTCGGGATAGGCGTCGAAATGCGCCGTCATGTCCTCATGGATCAGCCGTTGCAGATCGACCCCCAGACCGTCACGCGCCGCGCGGATGACCACATCGGCGCACACACCGGTCTTCCTGGGCACATCTCCGCCCGGATAGGTCAGGCCGACGTAGGCGGGATCATACTCCTTGGTCACGCCCAGTTGCTTCTGCGCCGCCGAAGCCAGTTTCGACGCACCGCCCGCGCTGTCATCCACGTCGATCACGCCGGTGCAGGCGCCCAGCGGCAACAGGCCGGCCAGCCCCCCGGCCAGCAGGAGACGTCGATCGATGCTCGGGGCAGGGGCATACAGGGTCACGGTTTCAGGATAAGCAGCGCCGCGACGGCTTCCAAGGACCACGATCATGACCACGCCCCGCCCTTCCGACCGCACCCCCGAACAGCTCCGCACTGTGACCTTGGAGACCGGGGTAAACCGCTACGCCGAGGGCTCCTGCCTCGTGACGTTCGGGAATACGAAGGTTCTGGTCACCGCCTCGGTGGAGGAGAACGTCCCGAGCTGGATGCGCGGCAAGGGTCAGGGCTGGGTCACCGCCGAATACGGCATGCTGCCCCGCGCCACCCACACCCGCGGGCGTCGCGAAGCCGCCGCCGGCAAGCAGACCGGCCGCACGCAGGAAATCCAGCGCCTGATCGGCCGCTCACTGCGCGCCGTCGTGGATCTGAAGGCGCTCGGCGAACGTCAGGTGGTGCTGGACTGCGACGTCATCCAGGCCGACGGCGGCACCCGCACCGCCGCCATCACCGGCGCCTGGGTCGCCATGGCCAGCGCGTTTGACTACCTGCGCGCCGAGGGTGTGATGAAGACCGATCCGATCCTCGATCAGGTCGCCGCCGTCTCCTGCGGCGTCTGCAACGACCAGCCGGTGCTCGACCTCGACTACGAAGAGGATTCCTCCGCCGAGGCCGACAGCAATTTCGTCCTGACCGGCTCGGGGACCATCGTCGAGATCCAGGCCACGGGCGAAAAGCGCGGCTTCTCCCGCGTCGAGTTCAACCGCCTGTTCGAACTGGCCGAAATCGGCTGTGGCGAACTGTTCGCCCTGCAGCGGGCTGCGCTGGGCCGTTGATCCGCCGCTGAAGCTTCGCCGTTCAGGCGTGCGGGGTTTCATCGTTCTCCGAAAGCGGGCATCGTCGTTTTTCACCGTCCCTGGGGAGAGACGACGATGCGCCTGCCGATCCTTCTGACCGCCGCCCTGCTGATGGTGGCCGCCTGCGACCAACTGCCCGCATCCAAGGCGCCTGACGCCACGGCCCCGTCCGCCGAGACCACGTCCGATCCGGTCATGCCCGCCGACGCCCCCCCGCAGGAAGAGGCGGTCGCGCCGGTCGAGGCCTCGTCAATGTCCTGCACCCTGGATCAGGGCTCGGACGCGGCGATCGAACTGGCCAGCCGCTGCACCCGCGTCAGCCCGGCCAGCCACCCGCCGTGCAACCCGGAAAACCCCTGCCAGATGATCCAGGACGAGATCGACCGCTCCTGCGCGATGTACAAGCCGGGTGAGACCAAGCCTGCGGAGTGTGCTGGTTAACGGTTTCGCGACCGGGGCGGGCGTACGGTCACGCTCATGACGCCCGTGGCCACGCCCCCCGACCTCCGCGCGCTGACGACGCTGCGCTTCCTCGCCGCCGCCTGGGTGGTGCTCTACACCGCATGGGAGCACCTCGACATCGGCGTCACGCCGACGCTGGTGACCAAGGGCTACCTCGGGGTCGAGGTCTTCTTCGTCCTCTCCGGCTTCATCCTCAGCCACGTCTATCTCGAGGCCGCCGGGACGAAGCGCTATTCGCACGGCGGCTTCCTGTGGGCGCGGATCGCGCGGGTCTATCCGCTGCATCTGGTGACCCTCGCCGGCATGGCGATCCTCGGAATCGGGGCCGGCGTGGCGGGCCTCTCGGTCAGTGACAGCCTGACGGACTGGCGGGCCCTGCCTGCCCACCTGACCATGACCCACGCCTGGGGCCTTGCCCCGTCGTCGGCCTTCAACCACCCGTCCTGGTCGATCTCGGCGGAGTGGTTCGCCTATCTCAGCTTCCCGGCCTACGCCTTCGTCGCCTGGCGGCTGAAGGATCGTCCGGTCGTGGCGACAGTGCTGGCCGCCGTCGCGGCGCTGGGCATCTACGCCGCCTTCCAGCCGCTCGCGGGCTTCTCCCTGACGGAGGCCACCTTCCGCTGGGGCGCGCTGCGGATCGTGCCCTGCTTCATGCTGGGCTGCGCCCTGTATCTGATCTACCGCCGCGCCCCCATTCCGCACGCCGGGCCGGTCGCCCTGTTCAGCGGCGCGGGCGTCGTCGTCAGCGCCTCGCTGGGTCTGTGGGACCCGATCATCGTTCTCTTCGCGGGGGGCCTCATCCTCGCCCTCGGCTCCCTGGCCAACGAAAGGGCCGGCGTTCTGGCCTCGCCGCTCGGCGTTTATCTGGGGGAGATCTCCTATTCGATCTATATGGTCTGCGCCCCGGTCCTGCTGGTCATGACCAATCTCGCGGCCCGGCTCACCGGCGCCGATGACAAACGCTTTCACATCATTGTGTGGTTGGCTGTGGTGGCGGCCATTCCGGTGGCGGCCATGCTGACCTATCACCTCGTCGAACGCCCGGCCCGCAAGGCGTTGCGAGGCTTCGCGGTGCGAAACCGCACAGGTCAAGCCCCCATCGTCGCGGACGGCCCACTCGCCTGATTGGGGACTTCACCCCCGCGAAACTATCGGTTACGGTTTGTTTCAGCGTCGTCGGGAACAAGACTCAGCATGATCAAACGGCTCAAAGCCGCTGCGGTTGCAGCGACCCTCGGAATGTTTGCGCTGGGCCTGACCGCCCCCGCAGCAAATGCCGGAGAGCCGTACTGGCAGTGCGTGACCTTCGCCCGCATGTTCTCGGGTATCCAGATCTTCGGCGACGCCGTCACCTGGTGGCGTCAGGCGCAGGGCCGGTTTGAAACCGGCCAGACCCCGCGCACGGGATCTGTTCTTTCGTTCGCCTCCAACGGCCGCATGAGCCGGGGCCATGTCGCCGTGGTGTCGGAAGTCCTGACGCCCCGCGTGATCCGCGTCACCCACGCCAACTGGGGCGGCAGCCGCGGCAAGGTCGAGGAGAATGTGACCGTGGTCGACGTCTCCGACACCAATGACTGGACCGCCGTGAAGGTCTGGTACAATCCGATCAACGACCTCGGCACGACGGTCTATCCGACCAACGGCTTCATCTATCAGCAGGCGCCCGGCGTCGCTGACGGGGTGCAGATGGCTGCTGTTCCCACGGCCACCGACCACAACTGAGACCGCCGGACCCTGCGGCGCTTGACGGACGCCGTTCTTCCGGGGCCTCTTTCCCGCCCTGTTGCCGGAGTTACGTCATGCGTCCGCATCTTCTCGCCGTCCTGTCACTGACCGCCCTGGCCGCCTGCTCGCAGGGGTCCGAGCCGACCAAGGGCGGCGCAGAGCCGGCGCCGAACGCGCCCGTTCTCTCCGGTGTCGATCTTTCGCAACCTGTCCGACTTCTCGGGACCGAGCCCTTCTGGGGCATCGAACTGACAGGATCCGAACTCGTCTATTCGGGTCTCGACCGCCCCGAACAGCGCGCGCCGCAGCCGCAAGCCACCCTCCAGGGCAACGTCGCGACCTTCCAGACAAGGTCCGACGCCGGCACGATCTTCAACGTCACCCTGACCGCGACCGAATGCAGCGACGGCATGAGCGACCGGACCTATCCGCTGACGGCCATGGTCAAGGTTGGTGAAGAGACCCTGATGGGTTGCGCGGCCGCCTCCGCCGTCTTTGCGGGAGCCAACGAGACGGGCCCGATGACCACGCCTGCACCGGCCGCCACGCCCGCGCCGACTCCGGGCGAAGCCGCAACTCCGGCGACCTGATCAGTCCGACCGGACGTCCCGGAAGGTCCGCATCGCGCCCAACCGACCGAATGCGATCGTAAGGGCTTTCCGGCGCGCCGGCGCCAGTCGGCTGGACACCGCTTCCCGCACAACCGACCCGTCGAAGGCGTCTGCGACGATCAGGCCAGGCTCGATCGGAAGGATTTCCCGTGGGAATTCCGGTGCGACAGCGAAATAGAAGGCGTCGCAGAACGGCCCGTACTCGTGCCATTTGTGATCGACCCGAAAATCGTCGATCCCCGATTTCACCTCGACGATGACGACGTCGCCCCTGGGTCCGAGCGCCATCACGTCCGCACGCCGCCCGTTTGGAAGTCCGACTTCCAGCAGGGGCGCATAGCCCATGTTCAGCATCAGGCGCGCCGCGCCGCGCGTCACGGCCAGCGTCGTGTCGGGTCGGCTGAAAACCAGATCGATCTGATGGACGTCCAAAGCCATGGCGGCACTTATGTTCCGCATTCGTTCACGGCACAACCCCGCTTCGCGCATGCAGCGCAGGACGGTGCTATGATCGGCCGGTGACGGCGCGAAAGGATCGGGTCGATGCGCGAGGACAGGATCGCGAGGCGCAACCGGGGCAGCAAGGCGGGGCTTTGGCTGCTGGCGGTGATGGCGTTGGCGGCCGGGCTTCTGGTGCTCGCCGCCCTGCTCAAGTCCAGCGCCACAAGCCAACGGGCGCGACTGGAGGTCGAGCGCGCGAGAGCTCTGCCGGCGGAGAAATCATCCACTGTTTCCCGAACGGCGCCCCGCCCTCACGCCTTGCCGCTCAAATAACATCGTCCTACGAAACTGCTCATCAAGCCGAAGCCGCAGAAGGCGGAGTGAGCCGATGCAGGAGGATCGAGGCGCGCGCCGCAATCGGAACGAGGGCGGCCTGTGGTTGATCAACGCCCTGCTGGCGGCGCTCGTGGTCCTGCTCAGCCTCTACGTCTTCCGAACGCCCGACAGCTCGGTCACCGCCCCGCTGGAGGTCACCGGCCGTCAACCGACGACCTACTGACCCGTCTGGACCACCTGCCCGGTCGGCAGCCCCAGGGCCGCCGCCCGCCGGATCAGGTCAGCGCGGATCGCCGGCGAAGGGCTCTGGTCCCGATGCCAGATCCACCAGTCCGACCGGTTCGGCAGGGACAGGATCGCCCAGCTGTAGTCGTCCGCATGCGCCTGCACACGGTAGTTCTGCCCGGCCAGTCCGCCAAAGCTGAGCAGGCCCGTCAGGCTGAAGCGAAGATTCCGGTTGGTTCCCGGATCCGTCACCCGGGCGTTGGCGCGCAGGGTCTCAACCGCTCCGTCCGCACGCCGTGTGCAGGTCACGACGATGCCGTAGCGATTGGCCCGCCCCTGCGGATTGAAATCGATCTGCGCCCGGCGACAGTCCTTCTGGAGATCATTGGGACTGCGAACGATCTCGAACCATCGTCCGTCAAACCGGTCCATGTCCACCGCCTGCGCCGAGGCGCTTCCGGCGATCAGACACAGACCAAGCGCCACAACGGGGGCGAGCAAACGGTTGGCCATGGGCGATCCTCCTCAAACCCCGACAGCGTTGATACGCGCCGAAGCCCGGGTCGGATGCGGGATCAGAGGATGTAGCGGCTCAGGTCGGCGTTCTTCGCCAGCTCGCCGATCCGCTCGCGCACCTGATCACCGTCGAAGGTGATCGTCTGCCCGGTCAGGTCGGAGGCCTTGTAGCTGGTTTCCTCCAACACCCGCTCCAGCACCGTCTGAAGGCGGCGGGCGCCGATGTTCTCGACCGTCGAATTGGCGGCCACAGCCGCATCCGCCAGCGCCTCCACCGCATCGTCGGTGAAGACCAGCGTCACCGCCTCGGTCGCCAGAAGCGCCTGGTTCTGACGGATCAGATTGGCTTCCGGCTCGGTCAGGATGCGTTTGAAGTCGTCACGGGTCAGGGCCTTCAGCTCCACCCGGATCGGCAGACGCCCCTGCAGCTCAGGCAGCAGGTCCGACGGCTTGGCCACGTGGAAGGCGCCCGAGGCGATGAACAGCACATGGTCCGACTTCACCGGCCCGTATTTGGTCGACACCGTCGTGCCCTCGATCAGCGGCAGCAGGTCGCGCTGCACGCCCTCGCGCGACACATCTGCGCCGCGCGCTTCGGAGCGGGCCGCCACCTTGTCGATCTCGTCGATGAAGACGATGCCCTCGTTTTCGGCCAGCGACAGGGCCTCGGCGGTCAGGCTCTCCTGATCCAGCAGCTTGTCGCTTTCCTCGGTCGTCAGCGGCGCGACCGCGTCCCGGACCGTCAGCTTGACCTTCCTGGTTCGCCCCCCGCCCAGCTTGCCCAGCATTTCGGACAGATTGATCATCCCGACATTGCCGCCGCCCGGCAGGTCCATGCCCTGCATCGGCGAGGCGTTGTCGGCCAGTTCGATCTCGATTTCCTTGTCGTCCAGCTCGCCCGCCCGCAGCTTCTTGCGGAAGCTGTCACGGGTCGCCGGCTGCGAGCCCGGCCCGACCAGCGCGTCCAGGATGCGCTCCTCGGCGGCGCCCTCGGCCTTGGCCTTCACGCCCGACCGGCGCTTGTCCCGCACCATCACCAGCGCGGCCTCGACCAGATCGCGCATGATCTGGTCCACGTCGCGCCCGACATAGCCGACCTCGGTGAATTTGGTCGCCTCGACCTTCAGGAAGGGCGACCCCGCCAGCTTGGCCAGCCGCCGGGCGATCTCGGTCTTCCCGACGCCGGTCGGCCCGATCATCAGGATGTTCTTGGGCGTCACCTCGTCGCGCAGGTCATCCGGCACGCGCTTGCGCCGCCAGCGATTGCGCAGGGCCACGGCCACGGCGCGCTTGGCGTCATCCTGACCGACAATGAAGCGGTCGAGTTCGGAAACGATTTCGCGGGGAGAGAGATCAGTCATGGGATGCAGATGGGGGAGCCAGGGTGCGTTGGCGAGAGGTGAAACGTGACTCGTGAGCCGTGAGTAGTGGCGTCAGAAAGTCGCGTCGTGCGCGCCATTCACAACTCACCACTCACTCTTCAGTCCCCCAGCGTCTCCACCGTCAGGTTGCCGTTGGTGTAGACGCAGATCTCCGCCGCGATCGCCATGGACCGCCGCGCAATCGTTTCAGCGTCCAGATCCGTGTTGTCGATCAGGGCCCGCGCCGCCGACAGGGCGTAGTTGCCGCCCGAGCCGACCGCCGCCACGCCGTACTCCGGCTCCAGCACATCGCCCACACCGGTGACGGTGAAGATCGAGTTCCGGTCGGCCACCAGCAGCATCGCCTCCAGTCGCCGCAGGTAGCGGTCGGTCCGCCAGTCCTTGGCCAGATCCACGCAGGCGCGGGCCAGCTGGTCCGGATACTGCTCCAGCTTGGCTTCCAGCCGTTCGATCAGGGTGAAGGCGTCAGCTGTCGCGCCGGCGAAACCCGCCAGCACCTTGCCACCCGCCAGCGTCCGGACCTTGCGGGCCGCGCCCTTGACGATGGTCGGCCCCATCGAGACCTGGCCGTCGCCGGCGATAACCGTGCGCCCATCCTTACGTACCGCAAGGATCGTTGTGCCGTGCCAATCGGGGAATGAGGATGCGGTGTTCATCATCTCTTTCAGATGGAGACCGAAATGCGGCGCGGCAAGGGAATCCTGTTGGATTTCAACGATACGCAAGCGCCACATTGTTACCAATGTAACCCGTTACATAGATAGATTAAGCCCCTTGGGGGACATTGTTGGGGTTGGATCGTGCTGCATCGTGTGATTTACGCCAGTGAAGCCGTCGGCGCGACCGGCGTCTCGACCATTTCGCTCGCCCATATTCTCGGCGCGGCGGAGGCCAACAACCGGCGCGACGCCATCACGGCCTCGATCATGTTCCACCGGGGTCAGATCCTGCAGGCCCTTGAAGGCTCCCGCGCGGATCTGGACCGGTTGATGCGACGGTTGCTCGAGGACCGCCGCCACACCGGGCTGCGCATTCTGGTGGATACCCCGATCGCCGATCGCGCGCTGAGCGAGCCCATCAGCGTTTGCCCCGACCCGGACGCCATTCTGGAGAAATTCGGCGCGTCGGAAATTTCCCGCCTGACGGCAAACGAGGCCGAGGCCATCCTCGAGTTCAAGGCCGCCGCCTGACGCCGGGAGGTGACGTTCATCGCTCCAGCGCCTAACTGGAGCGGGTGACCTTCTCCGAAGATGAAATTGAACGCTACGCCCGCCATCTGGTGCTGTCCGAGGTGGGCGGCCCTGGTCAGCAAAAGCTGAAAGCCGCGCGCATCGGCCTGATCGGCCTGGGCGGCGTCGGCGCCCCCGCGGCGCTGTATCTCGCCGCCGCCGGCGTCGGAACCCTGCGGTTGATCGATCACGACCAGGTCGCCCTGTCCAACCTGCAACGCCAGATCCTGTTCAACACCGCCGACACCGGACGATCCAAGGTCGCCGCCGGCGTGGAGACCTTGGCGGCCCTCAACCCGCACGTCGGCCTCGAGCCTCGCGCGGAACGGCTCTCGGCGGACAATGCCGCCGACCTGATCGCGGATTGCGACGTGATCATCGACGGAACCGACGACTTCGGCGCCCGGTTCTGCGTCAACGCCGCCTGCGTCCGGCAGGGGATTCCGCTTGTCTCCGGCGCACTGGGCCGCTGGGACGGCCAGGTCGGAGTGTTCCAGGGCCGCCCCTGCTACCGGTGCCTTGTCCCGGAAAGCCCGCCGGACGCCGAGACCTGCAGCCGCGTCGGCGTCGTCGGCGCCCTGGCCGGAGTCATCGGCGCGATGACGGCGCTCGAGGCGATCAAGCTGATCACCGGCGCGGGCGCGCCCCTGACCGGCCGCCTGCTGCTCTACGACGGCCTGGCCGGCGCCACCCGGACCGTCCGGGTCGCCCCCGACCCCGACTGCCCGGTCTGCCACCCTCCGTCCCCTATCGCCGCCTCCGGCTGAAGCGTGATCACCTCGGGACCGGCGAGCGCTCGAACCGGATCAGCCGAAAGCCTGGCGGAACAGGGCGACATAGCGGGTCATCAGTTCCTGCTCCCGGACATCCTCCCAGTCCGCATGCCCGAAGTTCTCCACCTCGATCAGATCGACGGTCTTCCGCGCGGCGCGCAGGGCGTCGCGCATACGTCGTGACTGGATCAGCGGCACGATGCCGTCGTCCTCCCCGTGCACCAGCAGCACGGGACAGGCGATCTCCGCCGCCCGACGTCGCGGCGAGGCGGATTCCAGTTCAGGCCCGACGACCGACCGATCGCCGATACGTTTGGTCCAGAATTCGTAGATCGGTTGGCCCGGCGTATCGTCCTCTCGCTGCTCCCACGCCAGCATGTCCGGCAGGTCGTACACGCCGCAGATGCCGATGGCGGCCTTGTAGAGGTCCGGGCGCTTCACCGCGCCCATCAGGGCCGCATAGCCCCCGTAGCTGGTGCCGATGATGCCGACCCTTGAGGCGTCCAGGCCCCTTGTGGCGATCGCATGGGCGACGGCGTCCTCGACGTCCTCCTGCATGCGCGTGCCCCAACGGGTCCAGCCCTGCTCGGCGAAGGCCTGGCCGTAACCGCCCGACCCGCGGAAATTCGGCCGCAGAACCCACCAGCCCTGGGCGGCGAATACCTGGGCCTGCCGGTTCCAGTCGGCGGTGTCACGCACTTCCGGCCCGCCATGGGGCAACACGATCAGCGGTCCCGGCGCGGCGCCGGGAGGCGCCGTCAGGTAGGCCTCGATGGTCGCGCCGTCCCGTGTCGGAACCTGCAGGATCTCACCGGCGCCCAGCCGCGTCGGGTCCAGTTCGCGGGACTGCCCGACGTTGACGATCACCCGCGCCGTCTTGTCATAGAAGAACCACGCGCCCGGCTCGTTCGGACCATTCACATAGGCGATGAAGCGGTTCCTGGACCGGTCCACGTCGGTGAGGAAGACGTCACAGGTGTTGTCGAAGAACCGGTTGAGCGCACGGTGGTGGGCCGCCAGCGCCGGCTCCGCGAACTCATACTCCAGTCGCTCGCCGTAATAGGCAGCGCCCAGATAGTGCCCCGCGGAATCCAGCAGACCGCCCAGAACATCCCGCCCCGGGCGGGCGTTCAGGGGCGGACCCAGGCGGGTCGTCGCCAGATCCATTTCACGGACGCTCTGGACATCCTCGCCGTCCAGGCGGGCGATGACCAGAACCACGCCGTCGCGTCCGGTTTCACCGACCCACGCGAACTCGGGCGCATCGCGGATACGACTGCGGCGAGCCAGCTTCCATTCCGTTTCACCGGGCGCCCGGACCATGATGCTCTCCATGGTGCCGCGGCTGTTCACATCGTGGCGCATGACCGGCACGCCGTTGACCGTCCGCCACGTGTAGGTCCCCGCCCCGCCGCGCTCCAGCCGGGTGGCCGCTCCGGTATTCACATTGACACGGTGCAGCGCCAGGACCCCGTCCGCCTCCCACGCCGCCATCAGAATGTTGTCCGGATCGTTCGGCAGCATGTCGATGATGCGCCCCATGTCGAACGAACCGCGCATCCGCGTCCGCTGGTCCGCGAAAAGAACGACCGGATCCCCCCGCGTCGCGTCGATCGAAACCACGCGGCGCATGAAATATTCGATGCTGTCGCTGCGGATATTGGTCCCCGCCTGCGATCGCCGGCCCGTTTCGCCCCGGATGATCACGCTGACGAGCACACGATCGTTGCTGGCCCACTGGATCGAGCTGATCCAGACCGGCCCCAGCTCGATGCGGCGACGCTGGCCTTCCGGATCGGCGGCGTCGATGAAGTCGACGGCGCTGCTCGGCGCGACATCCGTGCCCTGATTCTCACCGACGGCGATCCGGTTGCCGTCCGGCGACAGGCCGACGCCCACTGACCGGGTCGGTTCGAAGAATTTGCTGAGAGGATAGGCGCCCGGCGCGCCCTCTGCGCGCGCGGCATGCGGCGCGATCAGCATCGCGCCCGCAAGCCCACCCGCGCCGAGCAGCATGGCGCGACGGGACACGGCGGCCGGCGCCGTCCTGGTCCAATTCGATTTCATCAGAATCCCCCGATACTTGTGCCGGGAAACAACCGAAGCGTGGTCAGCCCGTCAAGACCGTTCGTTCAGAACATCGCCGGGATCACCCGGTCCGGCGGGCGGTGCCCGTTGGCGAAGGTCATGATGTTGGCGATGACCCGGTCGCCCATGTCCTGACGCGCCTCGATGGTGGCGGAGCCCAGATGAGGCAGAAGCACCACATTGGGATGTCCGATCAACCCCGGATGCACCTTCGGCTCGTGCTCGAACACATCCAGCCCGACTCCCGCGATGCGACGTTGGTCCACAGCATCGGCCAAGGCCGCCTCGTCGATCAGCTCGCCCCGCGCGGTGTTGATCAGGATGGCCTCGGGCCGCAGCCTCGCCAGCCGTTCCGCCGACAGCAGATGGTGGGTCTCGCGCGTCGCCGGGCAGTTGAGCGAGATCAGGTCCATGCGGGACAGCATCTGGTCGAGATCGTCCCACCAGGTCGCCCCCAGCTCCTCGGCGATCATCGGCGAGACCGGCTTGCGATTATGATAGTGCACCTGCATCCCGAAGGCCTTCGCCCGACGGGCCAGGGCCTGTCCGATCCGCCCCATGCCGACGATGCCCAGCCGCTTGCCCCACAGCTTCCGCCCGGTCATCCACGTCGGCGTCCAGCCCTCGAACCGGCCCTCCTGCATCACCTGCGCCCCCTCGACGATCCGGCGGCTGACCGCGAGGATGAGGGTCATGGCCAGGTCCGCCGTATCCTCCGTCAGAACGCCCGGCGTGTTGGTGACGATCAATCCCCGACCGACCGCGGCGTCGATATCGATATGATCCACGCCCGCGCCGAAATTCGCGATCATCCTGAGCTGCGGCCCGGCCTTCGCGATCAGGTCCGCGTCGATGACATCGGTGATCGTCGGCGACAGCACGTCGGCCCGCTGCACCGCCGCCTCCAGCGCCGCGCGATCCATCGGCCTGTCGGTCAGGTTGAGCTCGGCGTCGAACAGCTCGCGCATCCGCGTTTCCACGGCGTCGGGCAAGCGTCTGGTTAATACGACCTTAAGCCTGGGAGCGGACATTCGGAGCCTTCGGTTTCTCGTCTCCGGCTTTAATGGTCCTCCCGGTGTCTGGCAAAGCGTCTGACAAAGTGTCTGGCAAGACGGGTCGCTTCAAGCGGGCGATCCTGGCCTTGGGTGTGGTCGGCTGCGCCGTACTGGCGGGCGCGGCGAACACCATGCCCGACGGACGTCCGACGCCCAGCGGGCAGCCCGTTCCCCGCTGGCTTTCTCTCAAGTCCAGCAAGGTATTCGCGCGTCAGGGCCCCGGTCTGGATTACCCGATCCTGTGGCAATACCGGGTGTCGAACCTGCCGGTTCAGGTGGTCGCCGAGACCGAGGGCTGGCGCAAGATCTGCGATCCGGAGGGCGCGGTCGCCTGGGTTCATCGCAGCGTGGTGTCCAGTGGACGGAGCCTGCTGAACCTCACCGACGAGGAGGTCGCCATCCATGCCGGACGGTCCGCGACCTCGCCCGTGCGGGCGCGACTGTCCGCCCGGTCTCTCGTGTCCCTGAGCGAGTGCGTCGACCAGTGGTGCGAGGTGCGCGTGCGCCGGCTGCGCGGCTGGGTGCCGCAGACCGCGGTTTTCGGCGCACAGGAGCAACCGCTGTGCGACGCCAATCGCCCCGCAGGGGCAGGACGCGGCCGACTTTAGCCGCGTCCGGCGAAGACCGTTCCGTTAAAAAGTTGAGCCTCGAAGCGGGCTCGTGTAACCCGGCGGCAACATCCGGGCGCGTCTCGCGTCCGTCACCACGAGAATGTCTTTGTCCGAACTGAAATATCCGTCGTCGTTCGACTATGAGGCCCTGCTGGCTTCGGGCCGGGGCGAGCTGTTCGGCCCGGGCAACGCCCAGCTGCCGGCGCCGCCGATGCTGATGTTCGACCGGATCACCCGGATCAACGCGGACGGCGGCGAGCACGGCAAGGGCTACGTCGAGGCCGAGCTGGATATCCACCCGGACCTCTGGTTCTTCCAGTGCCACTTCATCGGCGACCCCGTCATGCCGGGCTGCCTGGGTCTGGACGCCATGTGGCAGCTGGTCGGCTTCTATCTCGGATGGATCGGCGGGCCGGGCCGCGGTCGCGCACTGGGCGTCGGCGAGGTGAAATTCACCGGGCAGGTCCAGCCGGACGTGAAGAAGGTGACCTACAAGATCAACCTGAAGCGGGTCATCAACCGCCGTCTCGTCATGGGCATTGCGGACGGGGTGATGGAGGCCGACGGCGTTCCCATCTACACCGCCACCGACATGCGTGTCGGCCTGTTCGGCGGCGCTGAAGCGACCGGCGAATAGACTCCCTATATCCCCCCAGACCGCGGACAACGCGGCGAGTGAAATATCGGAAGGAATCCAGCATGCGGCGTGTCGTCGTCACCGGCTTGGGCATCGTCTCCTCCATTGGCACCGGCGCCGCCGAGGTCACTGCGTCGCTGCGCGACGCGAAATCGGGGATCCAGCACGCGTCGGACCACGCCGCGCACGGCTTCCGCTCACAGGTCTGGGCGCCGCCGGCGCTGGGCCACACCGCCGAGGACTGGGCCCCGCACGTCGATCGTCGCGCCGCCCGCTTCCTGGCCAACGGCACCGCCTGGGGTCACATCGCCTTTGAAGAGGCGCTGAAGGATTCCGGCCTGACCCCGGAAGAGATCAAGGACCCCCGCATCGGCCTGATCGTCGGTGAAGGCGGCCCGTCGACGCAGGTCATCCTGCAGGCGGCCCAGACCACGATGGAAAAGGGCTCGCCCAAGCGCATCGGGCCGTTCGCCGTGCCCAAGGCCATGGCCTCCGGTCCGTCCGCCGTTCTGGCCACCTGGTTCGAGCTGAAGGGCATCAACTATTCGATCAGCTCGGCCTGCGCGACCAGCGCCCACTGCATCGGCGCCGGCGCCGAACAGATCGCCTGGGGCAAGCAGGACGTGGTCTTCGCCGGCGGCGTCGAGGACATCGACTGGTCCATGTCGAACATGTTCGACGCCATGGGCGCCATGTCCTCAAACTTCAACGACGCTCCGTCGAAGGCCAGCCGCGCCTATGACAAGGACCGCGACGGCTTCGTCATCGCGGGCGGCGCGGGCATCGTGGTGCTGGAAGAATACGAACGCGCCGTGGCGCGCGGTGCCAAAATCTACGCCGAAGTCACCGGCTACGGCGCCAACTCGGACGGCTACGACATGGTCGCCCCCTCGGGCGAGGGCGCCGAGCGCTGCATGAAGATCGCGCTCGAAATGGCCGGCAATCCGAAGATCGACTACCTGAACCCGCACGGCACCTCGACCCCGGTCGGCGACTCCAAGGAAATGGGCGCCGTCCGCAACGTCTTCGGCGACCAGATGCCGATGATCTCCTCGACCAAGTCGCTGACGGGCCACTCGCTCGGCGCCGCGGGCGCCCAGGAGGCCATCTACTGCCTGCTGATGATGGACAACGACTTCGCCGCCGAAAGCGCCCACATCGAAAACCTCGATCCCGAGTTCGAGGGCATGCCGATCCTGCGCCAGCGCCACGACGGCCCGCTGAAGCACGTCATGTCCAACAGCTTCGGCTTCGGCGGCACCAACGGCACGCTGATCCTCAGCAAGATCGAAGCCTAAGACACAAACTTCGGCCTCAAGCAGCGAGCGACCGCGTCGCGAGCGATAGGCCACTCAAGGAGAGCCAAGATGGCCGCTGAAACCACCTGGGACATGCCCAAGGGCGACCTCATGAAGGGCAAGAAGGGCCTGATCATGGGGGTCGCGAACTCCAGCTCCATCGCCTGGGGCATCGCCTCCCAGCTGGCCGCCCAAGGCGCCGAGCTGGCCTTCACCTACCTCGGCGAAAGCCTTGAGCGCCGCGTGCGCCCGCTGGCGGAGAGCGTCGGCGCCAAACTGCTGATCCCGGCCGACGTCACCGACGACGCCTCGATGGACGCCGCCTTCGCCGAGCTTGAAAAGACCTTCGGCACGATCGACTTCGTCGTCCACTCGGTGGCCTTCGCCAACAAGGACGAGCTGAAGGGCTCCTTCGTCGATAACACCACCCGCGACAGCTTCCTGCTGGCCATGAACATCTCGGCCTTCAGCTTCGTCGACGTGTCGCGCCGCGCCGCCAAGCTGATGCCGAACGGCGGCAGCCTGATCACCCTGACCTACCTCGGGTCCGAGCGGGTCATCCCGAACTACAACACCATGGGCGTGGCCAAGGCCGCGCTGGAAGCCGCGACCCGCTACATCGCCCGCGACCTCGGCCCGAAGAACATCCGCGTCAACGCCATCTCGGCGGGCGCCATGCGCACCCTGTCGCTGGCCGGCATCTCGGGCGGCCGGGGCCTGCACTCCAAGTCGGCCCAGTTCTCGCTGATCAAGGAAGAGACCTCGATGGAAGGCGTCGCCGGCGCCGCCCTGTGGCTCTGCTCGGATCTCGGCCGCTCCACCACCGGTGAAGTCGTCCACGTCGACGCCGGCTTCCACGCCGTCGGCCTGCCGGAAGACATCGAGGGCTGAGTCCCGGGCGCCGGCGGATGATCGCCCTGCGTCTGCCCGTTTCCGCCCTGTCGGCGGCCGCCGTCGGAACCGTGATCGGCTTCGGCGGCACCGTCGCGCTGGTGGTGCAGGCCGGGCATGTGCTCGGCGCCTCGCCCGACCAGATCGTGTCGATGGTGACGGCGCTCTGCCTCGGCATCGGCCTGCCGGGGATTCTGCTCAGTTGGCGACTGAAGGTCCCGGTCATCCTGGCCTGGTCCACCCCCGGCGCGGCCCTGCTGGCCGCCTCGACCCTCGGGGTCGGCTGGCCGACCGCCGTCGGGGCCTTCGTCATCGCGGGCGCGCTGATGGTGATCACCGGCCTCGTCCCCGCCCTGGGGCGGCTGGCGGCGCGCATTCCCGGCGGCATCGCCTCGGCCATGCTGGCGGGCGTCCTCCTGCCCTTCTGCCTCAAGCTCTTCCTCGTCTTCCCGACCGATCTCGCGCTGGCGGCGGGCCTGTTCGCCGTCTTCCTGATCATGCGACGGCTGGCCCCGACCTGGGCCCTGCCCGCCGTGCTCATCGGCGCCTTCGCCGTTCTGGCCCTGCGCGGACAGGTGACCCTGCCGCCCGGGACCGGCCTGTTGGGCCAGCTGTCCCCCGTCGTCCCGGCCTTCGACCTCAAGGTCGCGGTCAGCCTTGCCCTGCCGTTGTTCCTCGTCACCCTCGTCTCGCAGAATCTGCCCGGCCTCGTGGTGCTGAAGGCCGCGGGCTATGAGCCGCCGCCGGGCCCCCTGCTGCTCTCGACGGGTCTGGCCACCGTCGTCCTCGCCCCCTTCGGCGCCTACGGAATCAACATGGCGGCCATCGTCGCGGCCATCTGCACCGGCCCGGACGCCCATCCCGATCCGCAGCGCCGCTGGATCGTGGGGGTCCTATACGGCGGTCTCTATCTGGTCGTGGCCCTGTTCGCGGCGCCGCTGGCGGGCCTGTTCATCGCCATGCCGCCCGCCGCCCTCGCCGTCCTGACCGGCCTCGCCCTGATCGGTCCCCTGACCGGCGCCCTGCAGGGCGCCATGGCCGAACCGGACCACCGCGAGGCCGCCGTCATCGCCTTCGCGGCCACCGCCTCCGGCATCGCCCTGTTCGGCATCGGCTCGGCCTTCTGGGGCCTGCTGGCGGGCTTCGTCGCCCTCGCCGCCCTGCGCTGGAAGCGCTGACCTCACGCGCCTGTGTCCGGTCGCCGACATGGACCGGATTGACGCCCGCCCCGCTTCCGGCCCAGCGTGGAGCCATCTCACAGGGAGGACCGCCATGGCCCACAAGTTCGAGATCTACAAGGACAAGGCCGGAGAGTTCCGGGTCCGCTTCAAATACAACTCGGAAATCATCTTCTCGACCGAAGGCTACTCCGACAGGTCGGGCGCCAAACGGGCGATCGAGTCGATCAAGGCCCACGTCGGGGACGCCGAGATCGTCGACGCCGACTAGTCCGGCTCGCGCTCGCCGACCTCGTTGGGCCGCACCGCCAGCACCCAGCTGTCGGCGAGATGCAGCTCGGGCACGGCGTCCCTGGTGAAGGGCAGGTACCAGGTCGGACCACCGGCGGCCGGGGCGATCTCCAGCATGTCGGAGGCGCCGAAATTCTGGACCGACTTCACCGTGCCCAGCACGACGCCCTCGGGATCGCGGGCCTGAACCCCGACCAGGTCGGTCAGGTAGAACTCGTCCTCGTCCGGTTCGGGCAGGCGGTCGCGCGGGATGAAGAGCTTCAGCCCGCGCATCGCGTCGGCCTGCTCCTTGGTGGCGATCTCCTTCGCCCGGCCGACCACGCCGTTCTTGTCCGGCCGCGCCGAGGTCAGGGTCAGGCCGGTCGATCCGTCGGCGCGCAACAGGTCGCGATAGGTCAGCAGGGCCATCGGCTCGGCGGTGTAGGCGGTGACGCGCACCTCGCCCCGCACGCCGAAGCCGCCGGCGACCTGTCCGACCAGAATGAGCTTGTCCTGCGCCACGGGCGACCTCGCTTGGGTTTGCGCCTCAAGTAGCGCGAAGCGCCGTAGGCGCCTTCAAAAAAGAAAGGCGGCGCCCGTCGGACGCCGCCCTCCTCAGATCAGATCCGGCGAACCGGAAACAATCAGGCTTGCTCTTCGGTCGCTTCGGCGGCCGGGGCTTCCTCAGCAGCGGCTTCAGCAGCCGGGGCTTCTTCAGCCGGAGCCTCTTCAGCGGCCGGAGCCGCGGCGGCGGCGGCGGCAGCGGCAGCGGCTTCTTCCTTGGCGCGGGCGGCCGCTTCAGCGGCTTCGGCCTTGGCGGCGGCTTCGGCTTCAGCGCGGTCGGCTTCGCGCTGGGCGCGTTCGGCGGCGCGCTCTTGCGCCTTCTTGCCCGGCTGGGCCTTGTTCGGGTTGTTGCCCTGGGTCCACTTCACCTTGCCGGCCAGCGCTTCGTCCTGCGACAGGAAGCGGGCGACGCGGTCGGTCGGCTGCGCGCCCTTGGCCAGCCATTCAGCGATACGGTCGGCCTTCAGCACAACGCGCTTCTGCTCGCCGTCGCGCGGCAGCATCGGGTTGTACGAGCCAACGCGCTCGATGAACTTGCCGTCGCGCGGAGCGTGCGAGTCAGCAACGACGATGTAGTAGTACGGGCGCTTCTTGGCGCCACCACGGGCCAGACGGATCTTCAGCATTTCAGGTCTCTTTCAGGGGTCGTTCTATTTCTTGGGAGGGAAGCCCGGCAGGCCCGGAAGGCCCCCCGGAAGTTGTCCGCCGCCCAGACCCGCCATGCGGTCCTGAAGGGCTTTCAATTCATCGGCGCTCGGCTCGGGCATCTTGCCTCCGCCCATCGCCTTGAGGCGGGCCATGTCCGGACCGCCCATTCCACCGCCGCCGAGGCCGCCGAGCATGGCGGCCATCTGCTGCATCTTTTTCGGCCCGCCGCGCGACAGCGACTTGACCATGTCGGCCATCTGCCGGTGCTGCTTGAGCAGGCGATTGATGTCCTGGACCTCGACACCGGCGCCCGCGGCGACACGGCGCTTGCGGCTGGCGTTCAGCAGGTCCGGCTTCTTGCGCTCGGCCCGGGTCATCGAGGAGATGATCGCTTCCTGGCGGGCGATCATGCGGTCGTCGATGTTGGCGTCAGCCATCTGCGACTTCATCTTCGCGACGCCGGGCAGAAGGCCCATGATGCCCTGCAGACCGCCCATCCGCTTCATCTGCTGAAGCTGGCCGGCCAGATCATCCAGGTCGAACTGGCCCTTGGCCAGCTTGCGAGCCATCTTCTCGGCCTTGGCCTGGTCCAGCTCCTGGCTGGCCTTCTCGACCAGGGCCACGATATCGCCCTGGCCCAGAATGCGGCCGGCGACGCGCCGGGCGTCGAAGACGTCCAGCTGGTCAACCTTTTCACCGGCGCCCAGATATTTGATCGGCAGGCCGGTGACGGCCCGCATCGACAGCATGGCGCCGCCGCGGCCGTCGCCGTCGGCGCGGGTCAGCACCAGACCCGTCAGCGGAAGGCGTTCATGGAAGGCGCGAGCGGTGCGGACGGCGTCCTGGCCGGTCAGGCTGTCGGCCACGAGCAGGGTTTCGACAGGCTTGGCGATCGAGGCGACGTCCGCCACCTCGGCCATCAGGGCCTCGTCCAGGGTGATCCGGCCGGCGGTGTCGAGGATCAGGACGTCGAAGCCCTGCAGCCTGGCGGACGTCATCGCCCTCTTGGTGATCTGGACCGCGCTCTCGCCCTTCACGATCGGAAGGGTGGCCACCTCGATCTGCTTGCCGAGGGTTTCGAGCTGCTCCATGGCCGCCGGACGACGCGTGTCCAGCGAGGCCATCATGACCTTCTTGCGGTCGAACTTGGTCAGACGCAGCGCCAGCTTGGCCGAGGTCGTCGTCTTGCCCGAACCCTGCAGGCCGGCCATCAGGAAGACGGCGGGCGGCGTGGCGTTCAGGTTCAGCGGGACCGGCTCTTCGCCGCCCAGCATTTCCACCAGGCCGTCGTAGACGATCTTGATGACCTGGTCGGCCGGCTTGACCGACCGGATGACCTCTTCACCCGTGGCGCGCTCGGTGGCGAAGGCGATGAAGTCCTTGACGACCGGCAGGGCGACGTCGGCCTCGAGCAGGGCCACGCGCACCTCGCGCATGGCCTCCTGCACGTCCTTTTCGGACAGGGCGCCGCGACCGGTGATCCGGTCGAAAACGCCTGTAAGCCGCTCGTTCAGAGCCTCGAACATCAAAACCTCATTTGGCGTGAACCGAGGGCCCCATAGAGAAATGGCCTCTGGCGACGATCACGTCGGCAGAGGGTTCTCGCCGGGCTCGTCCTGTACGAAACAGGGGTCGTCCCGGTGGAGACGCAGGGTTCACTTGCGCCGGAAGCGGCGGCTTATGAAGGAAAGTCGGGCGTTTGTCGACTCAGGGCCCGCAGAGGCCGGTCAGACCATGATGTCCAGGAGGACCGCCTGCGTTTTTCCGCTGCGGACAGCGTCCTGCATCTGCTGCTGCAGGGTCTCTTCCAGCTTTTGCCGGACCAGCCGGGCGATCTCGTCCTCGATGGAGGCCCCCTGGTCCTCGGGCAGGGCGGCGACACCCTGCTCGGTCAGGCCCTTGCCGGACAGGATTTCGGACCGCAGCTTTTCGCGGAGCGCCTCCATCTTCTGTTCGCGCGCCCATTCCGTCAGCCCTTTCTGGCGGATTTCCTCAACCTCCGAACGGACCGCGGTCGGGGCGGAATCCGGGGCGGACGGCGAATTCTGCCGGGTCGGGTCCGTACCGGTCAGACCGGCGATGCCGCTCAGCAGACTGCTAACCAACGAAATGGACATGACATTTCCTCTGCGCGGCCGGCGGGTGGGGCGGGCCTCGGCCGGGAAACTGCAAGCCGTGCGCCGAACGCACTTTCGGTTTCGGCGTTGGCCTCAGGCGTAGCCAGTTCGGGAACCCCTGATACGGTGACGCTCCAGGACTCCCCGGAGAGAGACCCGACATGATCCAGGCCGCCGACGATCGCTTGCGTGAAGAAGTCCGTCTTCTCGGCGGGCTCTTGGGCGAGGTGATCCTCGCCGAGGGCGGACAGACGCTCTACGACCGGATCGAGGCGGTGCGGCAGGCCTCGGTCGCCTGGCATCGCGACGCCGGCGAGACAGACGCCCGCCGGCTGGAAACCCTTCTGGGTGATCTTTCCCTGGACCAGGCCGTGGGGCTGGCGCACGGCTTCGCGGTCTTTTCGCTGCTCGCCAATGTCGCCGAGGATCGGGCCGGCAAAAGGCGGGCCCAGGAACAGACCGCTTCCGGCGCCCGGCCCGATACGCCCGAAGGCGCCCTGGAACGCCTGAAGATCGTGGCGCAACCCGCCGAAGCGGCCCGGGATCTGTTGAAGACCGCGCTCATCTCGCCGGTGCTGACCGCCCACCCGTCCGAGGTGCGGCGCAAGAGTGTGATCGACCGCATCGCGGCGGTCTCGGACCTGCTGGACGCCTGCGACCAGACCGGCGCGGCCTGTGACCTCGCGACGCGGGATGCCGGCCTGCGGCGGCAAACCACCATCCTGTGGGCCACCCGTCTGGTCCGGCAGGCCGGGCTGGTGGTTCAGGACGAAATCGACACGGTTGTCTCCTTCCTTGAGCGCATCTTCCTGCACGTCGCCCCGGCCCAGCTGGCGGACTGGCGCAAGCGGCTGGACGCGCCCGACCTGGAGCCCTTCATCCGCATCGGCACCTGGGTCGGGGGCGACCGTGACGGGAATCCGAACGTCAACGGCGAGGTGCTGACGGCCGCCTTTCGGACGCAGGCGCGGGCTGTCCTGCGGTTTTACCTGGACGAGGTGAACGCGCTCGGGGCGGAACTGAGTCTGTCCGGATCGATGAGCGTGATCTCGCCGGAGCTGGCCGCCCTTGCGGACGCCTCGGGCGACCATTCGCTGCATCGGGCCGACGAACCGTATCGGCGCGTGCTGAGCCAGATCTACGCCCGCCTGGCCGCAACCCATCCCGTCCTCACCGGACAGCCCGCGCCCCGCGCCGCCGCATTTCCCGCCGAGCCTTATGACGGACCGGACGCCTTCCGCGCCGATCTGGCGGTTCTCCGGGACAGCCTGATCGCCAACCACGGCGCCGTCTTCACCGACGACCGCCTCGAGCGACTGATCACCGCCGCCGACATTTTCGGCTTCCACATGGCCACCCTCGACCTGCGCCAGAACTCGGACGTGCACGAGCGGGTGGTCGCCGACCTGCTCCGGGTCGCGGGGGTCGTCGAGGACTATGCCGCCCTCGACGAGGAGGGACGCCTGCAGGTCCTGGCCGCCGAACTGGCGTCGGGTCGCCTGTTGTTCAACCCCTACGAAACCTACTCGGAGGAGACCCTGAAGGAGCGGGCGATCCTGCAGGCGGCGGCCGAGGCGCTGCGGCTGTTCGGCCCCCAGGCGATCCGCACCCACATCGTCTCCAAGACCGACGCCGCCTCCGACTTGCTGGAGGTGTACCTGCTGCTGAAGGAGGTCGGGCTCTTCCGGCCGGAGACGCCCGGCGACTGTCCGGTTCAGGCCGCCCCGTTGTTCGAGACCATCGGCGACCTGCGCGCCGCCCGGCCGACGCTGGAACGGCTCCTGCAGGAGCCCTCCGCCCTCGCCGTCGCCCGGTCGCGGGGCGTGCAGGAGGTCATGATCGGCTATTCCGACTCGAACAAGGACGGCTCCTATCTGACCTCGACCTGGGAGTTGCACGAAGCCTCCCGCGCCCTGCTGCAGGTCACGGATGCGGCGGGACTTCGCTTGCAGCTCTTCCACGGACGCGGCGGCGCTGTGGGGCGCGGCGGAGGGTCCAGCTTCGCCGCCGTGCTGGGCCAGCCCCAGGGCACCGTCGCCGGTCGCATCCGGGTGACCGAGCAGGGGGAGGTCATCGCCAACAAGTACGGCGAACCCGAGGTGGCCCGGCGCAACCTCGACGCCCTGACCTGCGGGGTGCTCCTGCAGTCGCTTCAGCCGCCGGCGGACGAGCGGATGAGCGATCGCCACGGAACGACCCTGAGCGCCATGTCGTCCGCCTCGATGGCCGCCTATCGCGCCCTGGTGTACGAGACCCCGGGTTTTGTCGACTATTTCCGCGCCGCCACCCCGATCGCCGAAATTGCGGACCTGAAGATCGGCTCGCGGCCGGCGTCGCGCACCCGCTCGACCGCCATTGAGGACCTGCGGGCCATCCCCTGGGTGTTCAGCTGGAGCCAGAGCCGGGTGATGCTGCCGGGCTGGTTCGGGTTCGGCTCCGCGGTCCAGGGCCTGCCGATGGGAGAGCTCCAGGCCATGCACCAGGACTGGCCGTTCTTCCGCACCCTGATCCAGAACATGGAAATGGTGATGGCCAAGTCGGACATGACCATCGCCCGGCGCTACGCCGGTCTGGTGCCGGACGCCGGCCTGGCGGACGCTATCTATGCCGCCATCAGGGCCGAATGGGATCGGACCCATGACGCGCTGCTGGCCGTCACCGGCCAGTCGAACCTGCTCGGAGGACAGCCCGAACTCGACCGGCTGATCCGGCTGCGCATGCCGTATGTCGAGCCCCTGAACCATGTGCAGATCGAGCTCATCCGGCGACGTCGGGCAGGCGATGATGATCCCCGCGTCCGGGAAGGCATCCTCCTGGCCCTGAACGGCGTCGCCGCCGGGCTCCGCAACAGCGGCTGAGGACCGGCCGGATGTCGGCGATTTAATGCGACGTCTCGATTTCGCCGCGGAAGTCTCACGGGCCTGAAACGGGCGCGGCTCATAGGGCTGTCCGTCGCCGCCCCCGAGCGACGCAGCGCTCCACAGGAGACCGCCATGAAGACCCTCGCTTCCCTGACCGCAGTCCTTGTCCTCGCCGGCGCCGGCGCCGCCTCGGCGCAGGAGGCCCGCATCAGCTGGGCGGACCTGAACCTGTCGACCGCCGCCGGCGCGGCGGCCTTCGATCAACGGGTTGAGGCCGCTGCGCGCGAGCTTTGCCGCCACGCCCGCCGTCCCGGCAGCCGCCTCGGCGACCGGGGCTTCTGCCAGGCGGCTGTCCGCCGCGAAGCGATCCGGCAGTTGCCGGGCGCGGCGCAGGTCGACTACGCGGCCAGCCGCACCGCCGTCGCCTACTGAACCCGATCCGGAAAAGACGAAGGGCCCCGCGGATCTCGCCGCGGGGCCCCTTGCCGATCATCAGTTGGTCGGGAAGCCCCGGACCCTCAGAAGGGCCGCCACGTCAGGATCGCGACCCCGGAAGGCGCGGTAGGCCTCGCCCCGGTCGGTCGTGTTGCCCGGCGCCAGGATGATTTCCTTGTAGCGGCGGCCGATCTCCGGATTGAAGACGTCACCCGACTCCTCGAAGTAGGCCCAGGTGTCGGCGTCCATCACTTCCGACCACAGGTAGCTGTAGTAGCCGGCCGAGTAGGCGTCGGACGTGAACAGGTGGTTGAACTGCGGCAGGCGGTGCCGCATCACGATTTCCTTCGGCATGCCGTAGCGCGCCAGGCTGTCCCGCTCGAAGGCGTCGATGTCGGTCGGCGGCGTGGCCTGGGTGTGCAGGTCCATATCGACCAGGGCCGAGGACAGATAGCTGACCGTGGCGTAGCCCTGGTTGAAGGTGGAGGCGCGCTCGACCTTGTCCACCAGCGCCTGCGGCATGGGCTCGCCGGTCTGGTAGTGCTTCATGAAGCCGTCGAGGATCGGGCGCGACAGCACCCAGTGCTCGTGCACCTGCGACGGATATTCCACGAAGTCGCGCGGCGTGCCGCCCAGGGCCGGATAGTTCACCGTCGAGTTCAGCGAGTGCAGGGCGTGGCCGAACTCGTGGAACAGGGTCTCGGCGTCGTCGAGCGAGATCAGCAGGGGCTCGCCTTCACCCGGCTTGGTGAAGTTGTTGTTGTTCGAGGCAAGCACGTTCTTGCGACCGTCGTAGGTCGAGTGCGAGCGGTAGCTGGTCGCCCAGGCGCCCGAGCGTTTGCCCGGGCGGGCGAAGTCGTCCGAGTAGAACAGGCCGACATTGCGGCCGGTCGCCTTGTCGTTGACCTCGAACACCTCGACGTCCGGGGTGAAGCCCGGAACCGTGCCCTTCGGCAAGGCCTTGAACTCCAGACCGTACAGGCGCTCGGCCATGTAGAAGGCGCCGCGCTTGACCGCGCCCAGCTCGAAATAGGGCTTCAGCTCGTTCTGATCGAGGTCGTACTTCTGCTTCTTCACCTTCTCGGCGTAGTACAGATAGTCCCACGGCTCGATGTCGTGACCGGCGATGGCGCGCATGTCCGCCACTTCTTCGGCCACTCGCGCCTTGGCCGGCGCCCAGACGCGGTTCATCAGCGCCATGGCCGCCGCCGGGGTTTTGGCCATGGTGTCCTGCATGCGCAGTTCGGCGTGATTGCGATAGCCCAGCAGCTTGGCGCGCTGGTCCCGCAGGCGGACAATCTCGGCGATGGTCGCATTGGTGTCGTTGGCGTCGCCGTTGTCGCCACGGTTCACGAACTTGCGCCAGACGACCTCGCGTTGGCCCCGGTCGTCGGCGAAGGTCAGGAAGGGATCCACGCTGGACCGGGTGTTGACGATGGCCCAGCCTTGGACGTTCCGGCTGCGGGCGGCGGCGGCGGCGGCGGCCTTGTTCGAGGCGGGCAGGCCGGCGACCCCGGCCTCGGTGGCGATGACCGTCCAGGTGTTTTCGTCGGCGACGACCTTCTGACCGAAACTGGTGAAGGCGTTGGACAGGGCGGTGTTGATCCGGCCGAGTTCGGCCTTCTTCGATGCGTCGAGCGCGGCGCCGCCACGGATGTAGGCGTCGCGGCTGCGGGTGACGATGCGGGTCTGCTCGGCGGTCAGTCCGGCGGACTGAGCGTTGTCGGCGATGGTCCGGATGCGGTTGAAGAGCTTTTCGTTGAAGGTGATCTCGTCGCCGGCGGCCGACAGCAGCGGCGAGACTTCACGGTCCAGCGCCTGGTATTCAGCCGAACCGATGTTCGAGGTCATCACGCCGAACAGGGCCATCGCGCGGCCCAGAGGCTCGCCCGACATCTGCATCGCCACCGAGGTGTTGGCGAAGGTCGGGGCGTCCGGATTGTCGGCGATCGCATTGATCTCGGCGCGGCGCAGCTCGATGCCTTCCAGAATGGCTTCGCGGAGCTTGGGCGCGGTGACCTTGTCCCACGGGGGCACGCCTTCATAGGGGCCCGTCCAGACCTGCAGCAGCTCGGCGCGCGGGGTCTGGGTCGGCAGCACGGCGCGGGCGACGCGCGCGTCTTCCGCATAGCTCGCAGCCGAAGAGCCGGAACCGCCGACGGTGGCGCAGCCTGCGGTGGCGGAAAGGGCCATGAGGCTGCCTCCGGCGATGAGAAGATGGCGTCTGTGCATGGGAACTCCGTAGCGTCGCTTCGTTTCCCCGGACCCTAGGCCCGGAGCGGCCGGACTGTCACATGAACGCGACGTAACCTCCAGCCATGGACGACGGGAAGCGGCGCGGCTAAATCGCCCCCCATGGCCATTGGCGTTTTTGACTCCGGCGTGGGCGGACTGACCGTCCATCGCGAACTGACCCGGCGCTTCCCCGAGCGGGACTTCGTCTATCTGGCCGACCAGGCCAACGCTCCCTACGGCGGTCGCGGCGGCGAGGAGATCGTCGACCTGACCCGCGCGGGCTGCGAGCGGCTGTTCGAGGCCGGCGCCAATGTGATCGTCCTGGCCTGCAACACCGCCAGCGCCATCGCCCTGCGCCGCCTGCAGCAAACCTGGGTGCCCGAGGCGCGGCGGCGTCACGGGCGTCCGGTCAATGTCCTGGGCATCATCGTCCCGACCATCGAGGCGGCCACAGGCCTGCCCTGGACCTATGAGGCCGAGCATCGGGCCGAGGGCGAGAAGGTCGAGGCCATCGCCGTCAACGGTGTCTTCTGCACCGCCGCCACGGCCATGAGCCGGGTCTATGAGATCGAGATCGACAAGCGGCGCGAGGATCTGGCCGTCTTCTCCGAACCCTGCCCGGGTCTGGCCGGCCTGATCGAGCTGGGCGCCCCGCAGGAGGAACTGGAGGTCGTGGTCCGCGATCACGTCGACGCCCTGCGCCGCCGCATCGGCCGCCATCCGGACAAGGCCATCCTCGGCTGCACCCACTATGAGATCGTGGCCGATATCTTCGCCGCGGCCCTGCCGCCGACGACCTCGATCATCCACCAGCCCGCCGCCGTGGCCGACGCCCTGGACCGCTATTTCGAGCGGCATCCGGAGTACGCCCTCGGCGGTTCAGGCCGCCGGGACTTCCTGACCACCGGCAATCCCGGGCCTCAGTCAGATCGGGTCAGCCAGTTCTGGGGCGCGCCCCTGACCTTCCAGTCCGCCTGACTTGACGCGACCACCTGATCGGCGGCCACTGCGTCCCGGAGGACGGATCATGCTGAAGTCACTGTTCATCGCCGGGGCTCTGGCCCTGCTGGCGAGCCCGGCCGCCGCCGAGGTGGTGGAGCGGAGCGCCGACAGCTTCACCCTTCGCTACGCCAGATCCATGGAGACTTCGGCGGGCGACATCGTCATGGCGCTCGAATCCATCGGTGACTGGTGGGACAGCGCACATACCTACAGTGGCGATGCTTCCAATTTGTCGATCCGGCTTGAGCCCGGCGCCTGCCTTTGTGAACGGCTGGCCGACGGCTCCTTCTTCGAACATGGTCGCGTCATTCTGCTGGATGATGACCATCTGAGTCTGAATGCGCCGCTGGGTCCTCTGAAGGGCCGGACATCCAAGGCCGAACTGACTTTCAGTTGGCCAGACGCCGGCGCCACCGACGTGACGGTGGTCATGACGTTCAGGGTTGAAGGAACGGGCGTCGGCGCCTGGGCTGACGGTGTCGACGCCGTCATGCAAGGGCAATACGCCCGCCTTATCCACCATGTGGAGTACGGCGAGACGCCGGACGCCTGACCCCGGCCCCACTGTCGGCTCCGGTGACCCGCCGGAGCCAGAGCTCCGCGATCAGCAGGTTGGGCAGCCAGCACAGGAACGAAATGGCGCGGTAGGTGTCCTCGAACAGCAGCCCGCTGATGGCCGCGAGCGGCAAAAGTATCCGCAGCGTGACCGCGGCCAGCGTCAGCGAAAGGCTCCGGATCATCCAGCGTCGGTGGCCGCTCAGATCCCACCGGACGGCCTTTCGCCAGCCCATCGCTGTCGTGAAGAACCAGACCACCGCCAGGCCACCGAATCCCACACTGGCGACCGGTCCCGCCGACGTCGTCAAGGCGAGCCAAAGCCCCGCAACCGCACTGGACAGACAGGCGAGGACATAGACCCGTCCGGCGAACCGATGCCACCGCAGGCGAACGCCTCTGCGGGTGATCAGCTGAAACAGGCCGAGCGTCAGGGCGGTGACCCCGCCGGCGACATGGACGATCACCACCCATGGCCGGCATTCCAGATGCGGCATGACCGGCGGGGTGGGGAATGCCGGATCGGGTATCAGATAACGCGCGCTCAGCAGGGCCACGCCCAGCGCCATCAGGACCAGGAGACTGAACCCCGCCACTTTCACCAACCGCTTCATACGACCGCTCCCCGGTTTGAGGAGGGCGGCTTGAACCTGCCGGCAGGGACGTGTCAGCTTCCTGTTCGTGAACGGCGCGGTTCCTGCGCGAACGGAGCCGCGACTACCGCCAAAGAGGCTCAGGACGCCAGAGCCGCCTCCGAAGCCACAATGCGGCTGACCGCATGAACCACCGCGCCGATGCGGAGCGCGCACTGGATCTGCGTGTTGGGCACGGCGTGTTCGCGCAGGGTGTTCTCATGCGCGTCCAGACAGGCGCCGCACCCGTTGATGGCCGACACAGCCAGCGCCCACAGCTCATAGTCCACCCGCTCGACGCCCGGATTGCGGTTCACGTTCATGCGGAGGCGAACCGGAAGCGTGGCGTACTCCTGGTTCTTCATGATGTGCAGGGCGCGGAAATAGACGTTGTTCATCCCCATGATGGCCGCCGCCGACTTGGCTGCGCTCATGGCTTCCGGCGACAGGACAGTCGCGGCCTGGGCCTCGATCGCCTTCACCACAGGGGCGACACCGATACCGTGGGCCGAAGCGAGGAAGCAGCCCCACTTCTGTTGCTCGCTCAGAATGGTCTCCTCGATCAACGAAACCAGATTCTGGGAGATGTCGCGGGCATAGGCCGGGATCTGGTCGCGCAGGACATCGAGGGACATGGAGGGTCTCCGCCGGGAGGAATGAGGATCGTATCGAACCACCGGAACGCCGGTGATCCGCTCGAGGCAGGATACAGGGATTCCCACCCGCCCTCCCAGACCTGACAGGACCTGACGGCAGGGCTCCCCGCCCTTTTCCGGCCCGGCTGCGAAGGTCAGGCTGATCGGACAACAGGGAGTACCGGAATGTCTCGTTTAACCGCCGTCCTGCTGACCTTCACCACCCTCGGATCGGTCCTCGCGCCTTCCGCCGGCCTCGCCCAGACGCCGCCCGCCGCCATTGGAGATCGTTACGTCCCCGCCCCCTGGTGGATGCGCGAGCCGGTCATCGCCTCGGTGGGTTATGTGCGGGCTGAAGTCCCGGCCAACCGGGCCGCCTTCAACGCCACCTTCCAGTCGGTCGAGCGCACGGCCGCCGAGGCCTCCCGCAAGGCCGCCGATCAGGTCCGCGCCCTCAGCCAGGCGCTGGCCGCCTACGGCGTCGATGTGGCCCGCGTGGAGACCTCGATCACCACCCGACCGATCTACGACCAGTATCGCGATGAGAACGGCGTCCTGCGCGACAACGTCCGCGCCGACCGCATCGCCCGCTATCAGGCTGACGCCAGCGTTTCGGTGACCATCCGCGACGTATCGGTGCTGGAGAGGGCCTATGCGACGGTGATCGCCTCCCAACCGACCTCCGTCAGCGCCGTTCGCTTCAATCTGGAGGCGGACAATGTCGTGAAGACCTGGCTGCAGGGCGAAGCGGTCAAGGACGCCGCCCGCCGCGCCCGCGCCGCCGCCGAGAACGCAGGCGCCGGTCTGGGCGGAGTCCGGGTCATCGATCCGACCGGGCGCGCTTGCGAGACGGACGTTCTGGCCGGCTGGCCTTCCTACAGTTCGGGCGCCGAAGGCGCGACGACGGTCGAGGATGTCACGGTGACAGGCTCCCGCGTCCAGCGCGCGCCCGCCGCTCCGCCGCCTCCTCCCCCGCCACCGCCCCCTCCGGGAGCCGCTGCGCCCACCGAGGCCCAGATCGAGGCGGCGAGGCTGGCGCTGCAGCCACCGCTGCGAGAACTGACCGACCGGGCCTGCGTGGTCTACGCCCTGAACTGACCGGATCGCTTGACGCCCGGCCGCCGACAGGCGACCGAGGTGTCATGTCCACTGACTTCAAAGCCGATTCCGCCTTCGACGCGGGTTCCGTCATCGTGATGGACTGGCCCCTGTGTCAGGTGCGGCTTCAGGACGACAGCCGCTTCCC
Source organism: Brevundimonas sediminis (assembly GCF_048799765.1). Classification (NCBI taxonomy): domain Bacteria; kingdom Pseudomonadati; phylum Pseudomonadota; class Alphaproteobacteria; order Caulobacterales; family Caulobacteraceae; genus Brevundimonas; species Brevundimonas sediminis. The sequence continues at coordinate 36,701 of NZ_JBLYQK010000002.1, read as the reverse complement.
CTGGCTGATCCTGCTTCCGCGCCGCCCCGGCCTTCACGAGCTCGAGGACCTCGCCCCGGTCGAACGGATGGCGCTGATGGAGGAAGTTCTCAAGGCGGGCGACGCCGTGCGGGCGCTGGGCGCCGCGGCGGGCCGGCCGGTCCAGAAGCTGAACGTGGGCGCTCTGGGCAATGTGACCGCCCAGCTGCACATTCATGTGGTCGGGCGACGCCACGACGATCCGGTCTGGCCGGATCCTGTCTGGGGGCGCGGTCCCGCCACGCCCTACGGCGCCTCCGGCCTGCAGGCGGCCGTCTCGCGCCTGAGACTGGGTTCGCAGGCCTAGTCGGGCCGGACGACGGTTACAGCGCGGGAGCGGCCGTTCGACGCGAGGGTTCCGCGCCAGCCCTCGCCGTGACGTTCCAGCGTGAGCACGCCCATGCCTTCAAGGGTGACCGTCCGACCGTTGGCCGTCGCCACGCCGAAACCTTCCGGATTGCGCCAGCCGCCCTCGATGATGCCGCCGCGGGGATCGCTCATCACCAGGCCGAACAGGACGCGTCCGCGATCGTCGGCGACGCGCCAGCTGCCGTCCAGCGGCCCCGCGGTCTGGTCGACCCGACGCTCGGCGTTGGCCACGCCGCGATTGTAGGCCACCTCGACCGTCCCCGGGACGAACTCATACGACCGCGCATAGGCGTCCACCGACACAGACGCCTGAAGGGGCTGTCGCTGGGTCTCGTCGCCGTCGCCCTGGGCGTTCTCGCGCCCGAAGCTCGAGTTCGGCTCGAACGGACGGATCGCCGGCGCCGAATAGAGCACCTGCGAGGACGGGTGGGGGGCGGACTGCTGCAGGAGAGCGCCCGCGAATGCGACGACGAGGAGACCTGACATGCGACCAAGGCTGCCTTGAGAAGGTTTCCAAAGCTACTACAGATTGCCCGCGCTCGAAATCGTGATGAAAAACGTCGGCACGATCGGTCGCGCCCGGCCGAAGTTGTGAACCTTGGCTGCGTTGACCCTCCCGCCGTCGCTGACTAAAGCCTGTTCACCGATTTCGAGCGGCTGTTTTCGCTCAGGTTTTTTGAGAACCATTCGCAAATGTCGAGCTCTCCTACGACGGGCGACCAGACTGGCGACCACACCGGTCGCTTCGTGCGTCAGCCCAACGGCCGCATCACCCCGCTTTCCCCTCACCTGCAGAACTGGCGCTGGCACGTCACCATGACGGCCTCGATCCTGTTCCGGGTCACCATCGGCGCCGCCAGCGTCGGGGCCGTGTTCGGCCTGGCCTGGCTGGCCGCCCTCGCCTGCGGTCCGGAAGCCTACGCCACGGCGCTGGGCCTCGCCGGCTCGCCGCTGGGCCTGTTTGTCGGCTTCGGCCTGACGGTGGTGCTGTTCTCCTTCATCCTGAACGGCGGCCGCCACCTGATCAACGACACCGGCAACGGCCTGACGCTCAAGTCCGCCGTCCTGCTGTCGAACATCGCCGTCTGGGGTCCGGTCCCGCTGGCGATCCTGTTCTGGGCGGCCCTGTTCGCCACCGGGAGGGTTTCGCTGTGAGCGGTCCGGCAAAATTCCGTAAGAACGTCAAGATTTCCGAGCGCCACGGCGCGGGCGAATGGGCCCTGGAGCGCGTCTGCCTGCTGGCGCTGATGCCGCTCGGACTGTGGGTCGCCTGGACCGGCTTCAGCCTCGCGGGCGCCGACCATGCGATGATCGCCGACTGGTTCACCCGTCCGGTCAATGCCGGCCTGCTGATCGCCACCGTGGTGATCTTCTGCACCTTCGCCGCCCTGGCCTGGAAGGTGATCGTCGAGGACTACGTCCACACCGCCGGCGCCAAGCGCCTGTCGCTGTTCCTGGTCAACCTCGTCTTCTTCGCTCTGGCCGCGGCCAGCGTCTTCTTCATCGTGCGCCTGGCGCTGGGCTCGGCCCCGCTCCCGGCCGGTATCGGAGCCTGATCGGTGGCTGCTTACGAATTCGTCGATCACGCCTATGACGTCGTGGTTCTCGGCGCCGGGGGCTCAGGCCTCCGCGCCGCCCTGGGCGCCGCCCAGCAAGGCCTGAAGGTCGCCTGCGTGACCAAGGTCTTCCCGACCCGCTCCCACACCGTGGCGGCTCAGGGGGGCATCTCCGCCTCGCTCGGCAACATGGGCGAGGACAGCTGGCAATGGCACATGTACGACACCGTCAAGGGGTCGGACTGGCTGGGCGACCAGGACGCCATCGAATATCTGGTGCGGAACGCGCCCCAGGCCGTCTACGAACTGGAACACTGGGGCGTGCCCTTCTCGCGGACCGAGGAAGGCAAGATCTACCAGCGCGCCTTCGGCGGCATGACCCGCAACTTCGGTGAAGGCCCGGTGCAGCGCACCTGCGCCGCCGCCGACCGCACCGGCCACGCCATCCTGCACACCCTCTACGGCCAGTCGGTCCGCCGCGAGGTCGAGTTCTTCGTCGAGTATTTCGGCCTGGACCTGATCATGCAGGACGGCGTCTGCACCGGCCTGACCGCGCTGAAGCTGGACGACGGCACCCTGCACCGTTTCCGCGCCAAGCTGGTCATCCTGGCGACCGGCGGTTACGGCCGCGCCTATTTCTCGGCCACCTCGGCCCACACCTGCACCGGCGACGGCAACGCCATGGTGCTGCGCGCCGGCCTGCCGCTGCAGGACATGGAGTTCGTGCAGTTCCACCCCACCGGCATCTACGGCGCCGGCTGCCTGATCACCGAGGGCGCCCGTGGCGAGGGCGGCTACCTGACCAACTCGGAAGGCGAGCGTTTCATGGAGCGCTACGCGCCGACCGTGAAGGACCTCGCCCCGCGCGACATGGTCAGCCGCTCCATGACCATCGAGATCCGCGAAGGCCGCGGCGTGGGCCCCAACAAGGACCACATCTTCCTGCACCTGGATCACCTTGATCCGGCGATCCTGCATGAGCGCCTGCCGGGCATCTCGGAATCGGCCAAGATCTTCGCCGGCGTCGACGTCACCCGGCAGCCGATCCCGGTCCTGCCGACCGTCCATTACAACATGGGCGGCATTCCGACGAACTATCACGGCGAGGTTCTGACCCTGCGCGACGGCAACCCGGACAGCGTGGTGCCCGGCCTGATGGCCGTGGGCGAGGCCGCCTGCGTCTCGGTGCACGGCGCCAATCGCCTGGGCTCGAACTCGCTGACCGACCTGGTCGTGTTCGGTCGCGCGGCCGGTCTGCGCACCGGCGAGATCGTCGACCGGAACAGCGCTGTCCCCGACGCCCCGGCCAGCGCCACCGACGGCCATCTGGCGCGTCTGGACCGCTTCCGTTTCGCCGACGGCTCGACCCCCACCGCCAAGCTGCGCATCGAGATGCAGCGGGCGATGCAGTCGGACGCCGCCGTGTTCCGCACCGGCAAGACCCTCGAGGAAGGCGTCGCCAAACTGCGCGCCATCCACGCCCAGGGTTCGGACATCAAGACCAGCGATCGTGGCCTGATCTGGAACACCGACCTGGTCGAGACCCTCGAGTATGACAACCTGATCGATCAGGCGCTGGTCACCATCGAGGGCGCCCTGAACCGGACGGAGTCGCGCGGCGCCCACGCCCGCGAGGACTATCCGGATCGCGACGACACGAACTGGATGAAGCACACCCTCGCCTGGAAGACGGCCGGCGAGACTGTGAAGATCGACTACCGTCCGGTGCATAATTACACGATGTCCGACGAGGTCTCGTACATCGAACCCAAGGCGCGGGTGTACTAATGGTCCAGCTTGCTCTCCCCCGTGGCTCCAGGCCCACCAAGGGTAAGGTCTACAAGGCCCCGAAGGGCGCGAAGAACGTCAAGACCTACAAGGTCTACCGTTACGACCCCGAGGTCGACGCCAGCCCGCGCTGGGATGTCTACGAGGTCTCGGCCGACGAGCACGGTCCGATGCTTCTGGACGCCCTGATCCACATCAAGAACGAGATCGACCCGACCCTGGCCTTCCGCCGGTCGTGCCGCGAAGGCATCTGCGGCTCGTGCTCGATGACCATCGACGGGCGCAACACCCTGGCCTGCACCAAGGGCATGGACGAGTGCGCCTCGGACACCATCTCCATCGCCCCGCTGCCGCACCAGCCGGTGGTGAAGGATCTGGTGACCGACCTGAGCCTGTTCTACGCCCAGTACGACTCGATCCAGCCCTATCTGCAGTCGGACGAGCCCGATCCGACCACGGAGCGCCTGCAGTCGCCGGAAGACCGCGCCAAGCTGGACGGCCTGTACGAGTGCATCCTGTGCGCCTGCTGCTCGACCTCGTGCCCGAGCTACTGGTGGAACCAGGAAGAGTACCTCGGCCCGGCCGCCCTGCTGCAGTCCTACCGCTGGATCGCCGACAGCCGCGATGACGCGACCCAGAAGCGCCTCGACGACCTTGAGGACCCCTTCAAGCTGTATCGTTGCCACACGATCATGAACTGCGCCCAGGTCTGCCCGAAGGGGCTGAACCCGGCCAAGGCCATCGCCGAGACCAAGAAGCTGATGGTCTCGCCGAGCCGGAAGAAAGGGAAGGCGCCGGCCTGATCGCCGGCGCGTCCTTGATGGCGAAGATCACCTACATCGAGCACGACGGCCGTGAGCATACGGTCGAGGTCAAGAACGGCCTCAGCGTCATGGAAGGCGCGATCCGGAACAATGTCCCGGGCATCGACGCCGACTGCGGCGGCGCCTGCGCCTGCGCCACCTGCCACGTCTATGTGGACGAGGCCTTCCAGGCCGAGACGGGACGCCCGTCGGCGATGGAGGAGTCGATGCTGGACTTCGCCGAGAATGTTCAGCCGAACAGCCGCCTGTCCTGCCAGATCCGCGTCACGGATGATCTGGACGGCCTGATCGTCCGCCTACCGGAAAACCAGCACTGACACCCGACCTGGTCGACCTGATCGGTCGCCTGATCGAGGCGGGTCCGACGGATCGCCCGCCGGTCATCGGTATCGCCGGATCGCAGGGCTCGGGCAAAACGACCCTCGCCCGCGCGGCGGCGCAGGCTTTCGGCGCGGTGCAACTGTCGCTGGACGACGTCTACCTGACCCGGGACGCGCGCGTGGCGATGGCGCGGGACCTCCACCCCCTGTTCGCCACTCGCGGGCCGCCCGGCACCCATGACCTGGACCTGCTGGAGCGGACACTCTCGGCCCTGTCCGCCGCGGGCGCCGGGGACGAGACGCCCCTGCCTGTCTTCGACAAGCGGGCCGATGACCGACGGCCCGAGGCCGAATGGCCCCGATTCCGGGGCCGCCCCCGCGCCATTCTGGTCGACGGCTGGTGCCTGGGCGTCCTGCCCGAGGCGCCGGAAGCCCTGGCGTCTCCCCTGAACCGGCTGGAAGCGGACCGTGACCCGGATGGCGTCTGGCGCAAGGCCGTGAACGCGTTCGCCGGCGGCCGCTATCTCGCCCTGTCGGCCCGGCTGGACGCCCGCCTGTTTCTCCGCGCGCCCGGCTTCGAGGTGGTTCATGCCTGGCGGTGCGAGCAGGAGGAAGGCTTGCTCGGCCGCGTCCTGACGTCCGACGAACGCCACGGGATCGCCGATTTCATCCAGCATTTCGAACGTTTGAGCCGTCGGATGCTTCAGGGCGGCGTGCGGGCGGACGTCATCGCTCAACTGGATCGAAACCGTCTGCCGGTCACTATCACCCCATGAGTTTTGAGGATCGCCGCCTTGAACCGCGCTCGCCCGCCAATGCGCGGGGAATTGTGGTCGCGCCCGGACTGGAGATGCCCTGTCTGATCACCGACGTGTCCGCCTCGGGCCTCAAGGTCAGGCTGGACCGGAAACTGGCCCTGCCCGGACAGGTCCAGATCGTCGACCTTGCGCAAGGCGTCGCCATAGAGGCCGACGTCGCCTGGTCGAAGGGACAGGAGGCCGGGCTCCGGCGCAGGGGCCAGGCCAGCCTGCGGGGCCTGACGCCATCCCGTCTCGCCGCCGCGCGGGCCGCCTATCTGCGCGCCGGCGGGCGCTAGAGCTGGAACGAGATCGGCTGGATCGGACGCGGTCCAGACAGCCCCGGCATCGACGGGATCGCGAAGCGGCTCCGGTTCAGTTGGTCCGGATCTGGTTCAGCGTCCGATCCATGAAGTCCACGACCTTGGGCCAGGCGTCGGCGCGCGCCGCCGCGTCGGCCTCGGGCGTGCCGCCGCTGCGCTCGACCCGACGCACCTCGCCGTCCCCGACCAGATCATGCCCGGCGTCCGGATAGACGGCGGTTTCGGTCCGGAGTCCCGCCGCCGCCCGATCCGCAGAGATCGCCCGCACCGCCCGGGCCGAGTTCCACTGGGCATCCTGTCCGCCTGCGATCAGCAGCAGGGCGCCGGGATAGTTTTCAACCGGGATACGGGCGGCGACGGCCGTCTCCGGATGATCGGCCCGACCGTTCTCATGGATGGCGCGCAGGTCCGCCGCCGGACCGGCCAGCAGGCCTTCGACAAACCCACGATAGGGGACGAAGGGCAGGGGCTGGCCGCCGAACGAGAAGGACGAGCGCGTGCCTTCCGCCTCGACCATTTCCAGCCCCCAGCCTTCCCAGACCACGTCTGTGGGGGTGTAGGCGACGATGCTGTCGATCCACGGATAGCGGCTGCCCGCGATCAGTGCGAACTCGGCCCCCTTGGAGGCGCCGAACAGGCCGAAACGCTCCACATCAGCGCCGGGCATGCCACGCAGGGCCTCGCGCAGTTCGGCGATCTGGTCGACGCGGATGTCGATGAAGCTGCCGGGCAGGTCGGGGAATTTCGGCGGCGGGCCGTACTCGCCCCAGTTCGGCGAATAATAGGGCAGGCCCACAGCGGCATAGCCCATCCGGGCCAGGATCGGGCCGAAGCGGACGCCGGCCTCGTCATTGCCGTCAGCGCCGTGAAGAATGACCACCACCGGCTTGGGCTCGTCGCCCACGGTGTAGAGGACGGCGTGCGGGAAGCCTCCGATCGGGCGTTGGGTCACTTCCTGCGCCAGGGCGGGCCCTCCGAGCAGGAGGGTGGCGATCAGGGTCAGCAGGCCGGTCAGTCGATGCAGCATGGAACTCCTCCGGCGGTCCATCCGCCTTCAGGAGAGTAGTCGCCGCCGGTGACCGTTTCGGATGCGACGGTCAGACGCCCTCGGGCATGGTCCCGGCGTTGATGGCGATGCGGCCGATCAGGCCCTTCACGATCAGGTCCAGGGGCGAGCCTTCCCGGTAGTCCGCGGACGCGACGAAATTGACCCGGTCCTCGGAGATCAGGGAGTAGATCTTCTTCTGGTCCTTCTCGGAATTGCGCGGGTCATAGACCGCGATCGAGAAACCGCCCTTGGTGTGCATCATCTTCATGGTCGGGACGTCGGTGTCGCCGTCGCCGAGGAAGATCATCCGCTCGAAGGGGATCGGGCGGGCGTCGTCAGCCATGAATTTGTTGATCTTGTCGTGCTCCCAGTGGTTCAGCACGCCCTTGTTGATGCGGAACAGATACTGGGTCTTGGTGGTGTAGTTCACCCCCACCGCCGGCCAGATGGCCACGCCGTTTTCATCGTAGACGAATTTCGAGGCGAAGACGTGGTGGAACGCGTCGCGGATCGGACAGCCGTCGATCATCTCTTCCAGTCCGGCGGAGACGATATAGTGCTCGATATCGAGGCCGTATTCGCGGCCCTTGGCGTTGATGCGCTCGAACCAGCCCTTGCCGGTCAGGTCGCTTTTGAGGCCGTCGAACAGCTTCACGTCCTGGCCGTGCTCGCGGAGTCCCTTGCGGGTGATGGGCGCGCCGTTCTGGCGGGCGTGCTGCAGCATCAGCTGCATGTACATCAGGATGCCGTCGCCGTCGGCCTCCCTCGTCAACGTCTCGGCCTCGCCCCAGAAGTCGCCGATGCCCATGCCGACGGACGGGATGAAGCTGACTTCCTGCATATTCCCCCGCGCGAGGGTGCCGTCGAAGTCGTAGATGAGGGCGGTCTTGAGAAGGGCGTCGGCCATGGGGCGGTCCTGAAGTTCTCCGCCGCTCTATAGGAATCTAGCCGAGCCGCAACTCCGGCGCGGCGGCGACGCCCGTCGCCTCCAGCGGCAGGTGAAGGATGAAGGCCGCGCCCTTGCCGGGTTCACTCTCCACCTCCGCCCAGCCGCCGTGCAGCTCGACCAGGGCCTTGACCAGCGCCAGGCCGACTCCCGGGCCGCCCCGCTCGCGCCGGACGAAGCGGTCAAAGACGTGCGCCTGCAGATGATAGGGGATGCCGCGCCCGGTGTCCTCGACCCGGATGCGCACCTCGGACGGCGCGCCCTCGGCGATCAGATGGACCTCGCCCCCCTCGCCCACCGCCCGGGCGGCGTTGTCCAACAGGTGTTCCAGCGCCTGCCCGACCCGCTGGGCGTCCGCCCGGATGGGGCGCAGCCCCGTGGGGCAGGCGACCGTCAGGGCGGCGCCGCGCCCCTCGATCCGGGCCCGGACCTTCTCCGCCGCGGCATCCAGCAGGTCGCTGACCCGGACGTCGCCGAGGGTGAGCTCCATCTCGCCCGCATCGATCTGGGCCATGTCCAGGACATCGTCGATCGAGGTCGCCAGCTGGCTGGCGGCGACGCGGATCGCCCCCGCGTGCTGGCGGCTGCGTTCGGGCAGGTCGCCCTGCAGCTCCAGAAGTTCGGAGTAGCCGACGATGGTGGTCAGCGGGGTGCGCAATTCATAGGAGACGCTGCCGACGAACTCCCGCTTCAGGGCCGTCGCCTCCTCCAGCGCCTGCGCCTTGGCGGCCAGGGCCTGCTCCAGCTCGCGACGCGCGGTCACGTCCGAGAAGGCGACCAGGGTGGCGCCGTCCGGCAGGGGACGGGTCTGCCAGGCGGCGATGCGGCCGTCCGCCGTCCGCCCCTCGCCGGAGATGGGCACGCGACTTTCCGGATCCGGATCGGCCACCCGCGCCTTGAGGCCCAGCCACAGGCTCGGGTCCGGCATGGTGGTCTGGCACAGGGCCGCGACGGCGTCGAAATCCCCCGCCGCGCGCAGCTGTTCGCCGGTCACGCTCCAGAAGGTCTCGAACGCCTCGTTGTGCAGGCGGATACGGCCGTCCGAGCCGAACACGGCCACGGCGTCGTTCAGCTTGTCGAGGGTGGCCGTCTGGACCTGGAGCTGGGCATTGAACCGGCTGCGCAGCTTCAGCTCGTCGGTGATGTCCGAGAACAGCAGCAGGACGCCGCCCAGCGGGTGCGGCTGACGCACGACGCGCAGGGTGCGCCCGTCCGGCAGGGACCAGCTGTCGTCCGGCGCGGCCGCCGCGGCGCCGTAGAAGTCCAGCTCGCGCGCCTTCCAGCCCGCATAGTCGATCACCTCCGGCAGCAGCCGGCGCTGGCGCAGGCGGTCCAGCAGTTCGGCGTGGGTCGGCCGCTCGTCCAGATAGCCGGGATCCACATTGAACATCTGCTGGAAGGCGGTGTTGTGGAAGGCCAGCCGCTTGGACGGGCCGAAGATGGCGACCGCGTCGGCGATGTGGTTCAGGGTCTCGTCGTGAGCCTCGACGTGACGGCGCAGGGTGTCGCGCGTCTCCTCGGCCTCGGTCATGTCCAGGGCGAAGGCCAGGACCCCGCCGCCGGGCGCCGGCTCGGCCACGATCCGCCAGGCGCGACGGCGTCCGCCACCCGTGGTCCAGCGGAAGCCTTCCTGACGCTGATGCAGCCGCCCGGCCTCGGCCACGATGGCGTCGGCGCCGCGGTCAAAGGTGAGAGCCTTGTCACGCGCGGCCTCGACCGTCTCGACCTTCATTTCCGCCAGCCAGGCCCGATTGGCCCAGGCCAGACGCCCGCCCGCGTCGACCACCCAGGTCGGGGCCGGATAATAGTCGGCCAGCAACCCCAGCCCGCTCTCGGCCGCCGTGCCGATCAGGCCCAGTCGCGACAGGCGCAGCCAGGCGGCGCCGGCGGCGCTGCGGCCCTCGACGGCCCAGGCCCCGGATTCGCCTTCCAGCACCGCATCAAACGCCTCGCCGCGTTCGATCAGCCCGTCCAGACGCGGCCCGGCCACGCCGCGCACGGCATCCAGAACCACATAGGCGGGGTCGTCCGGGAAAACCTCCGCGCCCTTCGTCAGATCACGGACAATCAGTTCCCATGTCGCAGGCGAGCCCAGTCGGTCAGCCCCGCCGCCGGGTGTCAGGGCGACACGGACGTCCTCGAACGCCGCCAGCGCGCCGTCCCGGGCGGACAGATCGAGGTTCGCCTTCTGCATGGCGGCCTCGAGCGCGGTGTTCCGTTCGGCCAGACGCGCACGCAGCCGCGCGGCCCAGGCGCTGAGCGCCAGCGCCAGTCCCGCGGCGCCCGCGGTCGCGACATAGGCGATGTCCGCCTCGGCCATGTGTGTCGTTCAGCTCCCGCAGCTTGATTCGGTAACCATACCTGAAGAGGGGCGAGGGACTAGGGTCGAGGGGCGAGGGATGAGAAATGCGGCGAAACCGCCGGAGCCCGCTCGGAGCCTTGACCCTCGACCCCCGACCCTCGACCCTCTTCCCTATGCAGTGGACCAACCAACTCGCCCCCTCCCTCGAGGACTTCGCCCGACTGGCGCGGGAGGCGTTCGACGCCCTCCCCGAGCCGTTCAGGGGGCTGGCCGGGGATGTCGTCATTCGCGTCGACGACTTCGCCGATGACGAGGTGCTGGCGGGCTTCGGCATGGAGGACCCGTTCGAGCTGACGGGCCTGTATCACGGCGTGGACATCGGCCTGCGCGACAGCATGGGCCCGGCGGCCGAACCCTCGCGCATCTTCCTGTACCGCCGCCCCATCCTCGATGAGTGGTGCGAGCGCGGCGACGTCGGGCTGGACGAGATCATCGCCCACGTCCTGATCCACGAAATCGGCCACCACTTCGGCCTCGACGACGACCAGATCCATCACATCGAGGACGAGGCGGACTGACATGACGCCGTCCCCGGGCCAGATCGTCGTCGGAAGCCTTTCGCAGGCCCGCAAACACAAGCGGGCCTTCGGAGCGGTCATCACGCTTGAGGATCCCGGAGCGCGCCCGGCGATCCGGCTGCGCTTTACACAAAAGCCGGCGCCACCACACCTCGTTCTGGCCTTTGAAGACGTTGATGACGATACTTTAGGCTTGTCGGTCGCGACCGAAGAACAGGTCGAGCGCGCCCTGAATTTCGCCAGAGACAACCGGGACACCGCATTGCTGGTGCACTGCTTTCATGGCGTCGGCCGTTCAGCGGCGATTGCGCTGGCCGTATTCGCGGATCGGCTGGGCCCGGGGCGCGAACCGGAGGCTATCGAACAACTCCTCGCCATTCGCCCACAATCCACGCCGAACATCGTCGTGGTCAGACATGCGGATCACCTTTTGGGGCGCGAAGGACGGTTGATCCGGGCCGTCGCCGACTGGGAGAAAACGACCGCTCACATGGCCGACGCTCGTCAGGCTCGGCATCGTTTGGCGACGGAGCGACCCGAGCTCTACGCCCGGCTTCGCCCACCGCCTTAAATCCAGCGCGATCTGTGGTATAAGGCCGTTCTCCCGACCTCGAAGGATGCCGCCTTGAGCCTGACGCTCGACCTTTCGCGCACGACCGCGACCCCGTCTGCAGCCCCCGTCAACCTGTCCGGTCTGACGCGCGCGGAGCTGCGGCAGGCGCTGATCGACGCCGGGGTTTGTCCGCCCGAAAAGGCGAAGATGCGGGCGTCGCAGGTGTGGAGCTGGATCCACCACTACGGCGTCACCGACTTCGCGGCGATGTCGAACGTCGCCAAGGACATGCAGGCCAAACTGGCCGAGGCCTTCACCCTGGCCCGTCCCGAGATCGTCGAGCGTCAGGTGTCCAGGGACGGCACCCGCAAATGGCTGATCCGCACCGCGCCGGGCATCGAGATCGAGACCGTCTACATCCCCGACGTGGGCCGGGCCGGCGCCCTGTGCGTGTCGTCCCAGGTCGGCTGCACCCTGAACTGCACCTTCTGCCACACCGGCACCCAGAAGCTGGTCCGCAACCTGACCACCGCCGAGATCGTGGCCCAGGTCCAGGTCGCCCGTGACGATCTGGGTGAATGGCCGTCGCCCAAGGAAGACCGCCGCCTGTCGAACATCGTGTTCATGGGCATGGGCGAGCCGCTCTACAATCTGGATCACGTGTCGAATGCCATCGACATCATCTCGGACAACGAGGGCATCGCCATCTCGCGTCGCCGGATCACGGTGTCGACGTCCGGCGTGGTGCCCAAGATCGCCGAGCTGGGCGAGCGCACCCAGACCATGCTGGCCATCAGCCTGCACGCCACCAACGACCCGCTGCGCGACGTGCTGGTGCCGCTGAACAAGAAATACCCGCTGGAACAGCTGATGGCGGCGATCCGGGCCTATCCCGGCCTGTCGAACGCCCGCCGCGTGACCTTCGAGTACGTGATGCTGAAGGGCGTCAACGACAGCCCCGAGGAAGCCCGTGCGCTGATGAAGCTGATCGAGGGCATTCCGGCCAAGATCAACCTGATCCCGTTCAACCCCTGGCCGGGGGTTGAGTACGAATGCTCGGACTGGAAGACGATCGAGCGCTTCGCCGCCATCCTGAACAAGGCCGGCTATGCTTCGCCCATCCGCACCCCGCGCGGTCGCGACATCCTGGCCGCCTGCGGTCAGCTGAAGTCCGAGAGCGAGAAGATCCGGGCCTCGGCGCTGCGCAAGGCTGAAGCCGCCTGAGGCCGGAGGGCCTGAAGTGATTGGTGGTTGGTGATTGGTGGCTCGATGCGGCCACGCTGGTGATCGTCCTGTGAGCGCGAACGCCTGATCCAGCCGCCCACCAATTACCAACCACCAATCACCCCTCCCGACACACGCCGTCATCAATCTTGACCGACTGTGACATCCGCGCGCTTGCGGATTGGGGCGAAAAGCGGGCAATCGTTCACGACCCCCTGAGCAGCGGACGCGCCATGGACTCCACGTCCCTTTCCAGAGTGCTCGACAGCGCCGAGGTGCAGGCCTTCGCGACGGGCTTCCCCACGACCATGGCCCATCTGGCCGTGACCCTGGCCCTGCTGCTTGTCGGCGCGGTGATCTACGCCCTGTTCACGCCGTGGAAGGAGATCGCCCTGATCCGCGAAGGCAACGCCGCCGCCGCGGTGGCCTTCGCGGGCGTGCTGGTCGGTCTGGCCATTCCGTTGGCCGTCAGCCTGAGCGTCTCGACCTCGATCAAGGACATCACCCTCTGGGGCGTGGCGACCCTTGTGCTTCAACTGCTCGCCTTCCGTCTGATCGACATGTTGCTGACCGGCCTGCCCCAGCGCATCCGCGACGGCGAAATCTCGGCCTCGGTCCTGCTGGTCGGGGCCAAGCTGTCGACGGCGCTGATCCTCGCGGCGGCCCTGACGGGGTGATGCGATGAGACCGCCCGACTGGCTGATCTACGGGTCCGTCCTCGGCGCGCTCCTGACGGCCTCCCTCCTCCATCGGGAGAACGCGGACGCCCCGCCCGCGCCGCCGCCGCCGGACGAGATCGAGGGCGCCCTGCTGGGCCCGATCACCCCCTTTGATCCGGCGGTGACGGTCAATGCGCCGGACATCCCGTTCCAGCCGAGCACGGGGACCGCCTTCTCCATCGCCCGCACCGGCCGCTGGGTCACCGCGCGCCACGTGGTCGAGGGCTGTCGCCAGCCGGCCATTCTGGTCGGCGGGGGCCGGGCGGTCGCCGCCGACGTGCGGCTGTCGCCCCGCGCCGACATCGCGGTGCTCCAGACCCAGGGCGGCCCGTCCGCCCTGCCGATCGCTCCCGCCGAGGGGATGCACGACAACCAGCGCGGCTTTCATCCGGGATTCCCCCAGGCCCGGGCCGGCGAGGTGACGTCCCGGCTTCTGGGTCGCGAGACGCTCAAGGTCCGGGGACGCGGCCAACGCGATGAACCCGTCCTCGCCTGGGCGGAGGTCGGGCGAACGGATGGACTGGGCGGAACCCTGGCCGGTCTCTCGGGCGCGCCGGTCATGGACCGTCAAGGCCGCGTCGTGGGCGTCACGATCGCCGAAAGCCCGCGCCGGGGCCGCATCTACACCACGGCCCCGGAGACGTTCCAGCCCGCCGTTCGGGGGGTTCAGAAGGCGGATGAACCGCTGATGGGCCGCGTGGTCACCGTCGACAACTACGGCCTCGTCTCCGACGATCTGCGCCGGGACCTGCGGGTGGCGCGGGTGGTCTGCCTGTCAGCCTGACCCGCGTCTCAGCGCGGAGCGCCGTTGGCCGAGATCCATTGCTCGCGCGCCAGACGGACCTTGGCCGGATCGACCGTCGCAATCCGGGCTGACAACTGTCGCAACAGTGTCCGCGCGATCTCGTCGCCGCTCTCGGCCGCCAGTTGCAGATAGGCCGCGCCGGTCGCCAGGTCGACGGGTCCGCCTTCGCCGACCGCCATCATGGCGCCCAGTCCCCGCAGGGCGTGAGCTGACCCTCCACGCGCCGCTCGCAGATACCAGTCCCGGGCCGCGGGAGCATCAACGCCGCCCCCCTGGCCAACCGCCAGCATGACGCCCAGCGAGATCATGCCCTGCTCGTACCCGGCATCGGCCGAGCGTTGAACGTACTGCCTCGCCAGCACCGGATTGGAGGCCACCCCGACGCCGTCGAGCAACATCATCCCAACGTTCCACTGGGCGCGATATTCCCCGGCGTCCGCAGCGATCTTCAGATGGCGATAGCCGGCCTCCGGATCAGGCGGGATGCCCCAACCGTTCTGGTAGGCCCGCCCCAGAAGGAACTGGGCGTCCATGTTGCCGGGCGACTGTTCGACCGCCATTGCCATCAGGCGGGACCCGCGTCCCAGATCCTGCTCCACACCGTTCCCGAACAGATAGGCCCGTCCCAGAGGATAGGCCGCGATCCCCATGAGATCTGGCTCGACATCGCGCAGCATCTCCACCGCCCGCGCGTCATCCCCGGCATCGTCGTTGAGCAGCAGCCGCGTGCCCAGATTCAACCGCGCGCCCTTTGATCCAGCGGCGAATGCCTGCTCCCAGAGCTGCATGGCCCGCGCAGGATCGGCGGAAATCCCCGCCGGCGGATCATTGACGACAATCGCCACCATGTTCATCGCCTCAGCGTCGCCGGCGGCGGCGAGGCGTTCGAGCTCCACCAGGGCCGAAACCGGGTCCTCCTGAAGAAGGTCGATCGCCTTCTCAAGCGGATCGGCCTCCTGCGCCCGGACGGGACCGGCGACCATCAGAGCGACTGCGCCGAAGGCGGCAGCGAGGATGTGCAGCTTCATGACGAGCCCTCCGGCCCCGACGTTCGCCGGAGCCGGAAGGAAGATCAACGCCTTAACGCAGCGCCGCCGTATCAAGGTCCAGGTCCGTCAGCGACAGAACCTCGACGTTCGGGTGTCTGGCCCGGATGGCGTCGATGAATTTCGACGCATCGCCGACGATGACCAGGCTGGCGTTCGCCGCCGGCAGGTGCTCGGCGAAGGCCGATTGAACCTGTTGCGGCGTGATCGCCTCAACCCGCCCGACATAGGCCGCCAGATCGCTCATCGGCAGGTCATAAAGCGCGAGGTTGGCGACCACACCGCCCAGACCGTCGACGGTTTCCAGAGAGTCTCCGAAGGCGCCCGACAGGATGGCCTGACGGGTGGTCATCTCGCTCGCGGTGGGCTCGGTGGTCGACAGGCGATTGATTTCGCCCAGGATCAGGTCGGCGACCTCGGCCGCCGCATCATTGCGGGTCTGGGCAGAGGCGATGAAGGCGCCGTCGTCCTGCCGCACGCCGAGATTCGAGCGGGTGCCGTAGCTGAGGCCGCGCTTGATGCGGATTTCCTGGTTCAGGCGCGAGGTGAAGCTGCCGCCCAGCAGGGTGTTGCCCAGGGTCAGCGGGAAATAGTCCGCATCCGTCCGGTCGATGCTGCGCATGGCGACATAGACCGCTGCCTGACCGGCGCCCGGCTGGTCGATCACCACCACGCGGGGGGCCACGGCGACGCCCGCCGGGTTGGCGCGCGGGGCCGGAGCCGGGCCCGAGGCGCGCCAGTCGCCGAAGGCCTGTTCCGCCAGAGCGCGGGCCTGGGCCACGGTGATGTCGCCGGAGAAGATCAGCCGCGCGGTCTCGGGACGATAGCGCGAGGCGTGGAAGGCGGCGACGTCCGCGCGGGTCAGGCCCGGCAGGGAGTCAGGCGTGCCGCCGCCCGGCGCGCCATAGGCGGCGTCGCCGTACACCAGCCGACCCGCGGCCATGCCGGCGACCGGTCCGGGCGAGCTGAGCGCCACGCGCAGGCCATCCAGCGACTGATCCCGCTGGCGCTCGACCTCCTCGGCGGCGAAGTCCGGACGGCGGACCACATCCGCCATCAGGGTGAGGGCTTGCGGGAAGACGTTTGCGGGCGCGTTGACGGAGACGTTCGAGAAATCGGGCCCCGACGAGGCGCCCAGCCGGGCGCCGAGTTGCTCGATCTCGGCGGCGATCTCGGGCGCCGACCGACCGCTGGAGCCCTGCGTCAGCAACCCGGCGGTGAGAACCGCCAGACCGGTCTTGTCGCCATCATCAGCCGAGCCGGCGGCCAGGCCCAGCCGGGCGGAGATCAACGGCAGACCCGGCTTGCGGGCGACATAGACCTCCAGCCCGTTGGACAGGGTGAAGGTCTCCACCGCCGGGGTGGCCAGATCGACCGCGGGGCCGGCGTCCGGGATCGGCGTGCGATCCGCCTCGGGCAGGAGCTCGAAGATGCGTCCGACCGGCGCCAGGTCCGCGACCCGGACCGGCGCGCTCACCTCGACCGACTGGGCCGTGACCGGGTTCTGGTCGTCGGCGTTCAGATAGCGGATGGCGATGCTGCGGTTGTCCGTCAGATAGCGACGGGCGACCCGCTGGATGTCCGCGGCGGTCACCGCCTGGAGAGCGGCGATCTCGGCGTCGGCCGCGGCGGCGCCGCCCGTATTGATCAGCGACCAGCCGAGGACGTTGGCGCGGTCCTCGACCGTCTCGCGCTCGCGCAGCGCACCGGCGACCAGCTCATTCTTGGCCTCGGTCAGTTCGGCGTCGGTGACCGGCGCGTCCCGCAGGCGGGCGGCCTCGGCGCGCAGCGACGCCAGACCCGCCTCCGGCGTCTCACCTTCAGCCATGATGGCGTAGGTGATGACCGAACCGGCCTGCTGGCTCGCATCGACGTTCGAGCTCGTCTGGGTGGCGATCTTCTGATCATAGACCAGCGACCGATACAGACGGGAGCTCTCGCCCGTCGACAGGATGCCGTCCAGCACCGTCAGGGCCGCGCGGTCGGGATCGTCGTAGCGCACCCCGGGCCAGGCCAGAACGACAGCCGGAAGGGGCACGTTCGGCGCATAGAACGTCGCCTCGCGCGGGCCGGTCGGTTCGGCCTCGCGAACATCATTGGCCGGCAGGGGGCGGTCCGGATTGGTCAGCGGACCGAAATACTGGTCGATCCAGCCATCCAGACGGGCCTGATCGAAATTTCCGGCCACGATCAGATAGGCGTTGTCCGGCCGGTAGTAGGTGGCGTGGAAGCGGCGGACATCCTCGATGGTCGCGGCGTCCAGATCCTCGATCGAGCCGATGGTCGAGCGGCGGTAGGGGTGATCCTGGTACAGGGTCGCGGGAACGAACAAGCTGAACAGGCGGCCGTAGGGGCTGGCCAGCACGCCCTGCCGGTACTCCTCCTTCACCACATCGCGCTCGCTCTCGAACACCGACTCATTGACCACCAGGGAGCCCAGCCGGTCGGCCTCGGCGAAGATCAGCCGCTCCAAATGATTGGCCGGGACGGTCTCGTGGTAGGCGGTCACATCGTCGGAGGTGAAGGCGTTGTTGTTTCCGCCCACATCCTCGGTCAGGCGGTCGAAGGTCTCGTCCGGGAAGTTCTGCGTCGCCTTGAACATCAGGTGCTCGAACAGGTGGGCGAAGCCCGAGCGGCGTTCCGGATCATCCTTGGAGCCGACGCGGTACCAGACCTGTACCGTGACGTTCGAGGTCGACGTATCCCGCGAGGTATAGACCTTCAGCCCGTTCGGCAGGGTCCGTTCCTGGAAACCCAGCGGCGGCACGGCGATCTGACCGGCCGCGGGCGCGGCGGTCTGGGCGAGGGCCGGCGAGGCGGCGGGCAGCCCCAGAAGCAGGGCCGAGGCGGCGACGGTCAGGACAAGACGGGTCTTCATATAAGGGCTCCGGACGCCCGGACGACGGGCGTCGCGACCCTAACAGGGCCGGTCCCGCGCGCACCTTACAGACTCGTAATGAAGCTCAATCCAGCCTCAGCGCCTCGGCCAGCAGCTTCGCCTCGGCCGCCCGGCTCGAGCCCGATCGCCAGGCGACCACGATCTCCCGGCGCGGCGCCCGGGCGGCGATGGGTCGGACCACGACGCCCGGCATGTCGGCCAGCCCCGCCCGCACCGCCATCTCGGGCAGGAAGCTGACGCCCAGCCCGGACGACACCATCTGGACCAGGGTGTGCAGACTGGTCGCGGCGAAGACATCGTCGCCCTTGGGCGCCTCGATATCGAAGGCCGCCAAGGCCTGATCGCGGAGACAGTGGCCATCCTCGAGCAGGATCAGGTCCTCGGCCTTCAGCGACCCCGGCGGGATCGGCCCGTCGCCGGCCAGGGCATGACCGACCGGCGCGGCGGCGAGGATTTCGTCATCCCCGATCCGGGCATGTTCGATACCGGTCGCACTGTAGGGCAGGGCGATCACGGCGGCATCCAGATGGCCGGTCTTGAGAGCGGCGATCAGCCGGGGGGTCAGATCCTCACGGATGAACAGCCTCAGGCTCGGATAATCGGCCTTCAGCGACGGCAGGCGGGCGGGCAGCAGGAAGGGCGCGACCGTCGGGATGACGCCCAGCCGGAACCGGCCCGACAGGGGTTTGCCCGCATTGCGCGCCGCCTCGACCAGATCCTCGGTCCGGGCCAGCACATCCTCGGCGCGGCGCACGGCCTCGGCCCCGACGGCGGTCAGCTGGACATTGCCCCGGGTCCGCTCGACCACCGGGGCGCCCAGAATTTTCTCCAGCTCCTGCACCCCCGCAGACAGGGCAGGCTGGCTGACGTGGGCGGCCTCGGCGGCGCGGCTGAAGGAGGCGTGCTCGGCGAGCAGACGCAGGTACTGGAGCTGACGGAGCGTGGGGAGCATCCGCGCCACATAAGGCGTCGTTATCGACATGGCAAAGTCTATGGAGAGCGCTTTCACGCCTCCTCCCCGTTGCGCAGCAATGGGGAGGTGGTTCCGAGCTTTGCGAGGAGACGGAGGGGTTCTGGACGGCGCGCACCGTCAGGACCCATCCACCGCCTCGCGGTCCTCCTCCCCATCGCGATGCGACGGGGAGGAGACAGCCCGATCAGGCTTTCAGGTCGTATCGGTCGGCGTTCATCACCTTCACCCAGGCGGCAACGAAGTCCGAGACGAACTTCCCGCCGGCGTCGGCCGAGGCATAGACTTCCGACAGGGCGCGCAGCTGGGAGTTGGAGCCGAACACCAGGTCGGTGCGGGTCGCGGTCCACAGCGCCTCGCCGGTCTCACGATCGGTGCCGACGAAGGTTTCGTCGCCCTCGCCGTCGACCTTCTTCCAACCGGTCTTCATGTCCAACAGGTTGACGAAGAAGTCGTTGGTGAGCTGGCCCGGGCGGTCGGTGAAGACGCCGTGGGTCGAGCCGCCGTGATTGGCGCCCAGCACGCGCAGACCGCCGACCAGAACCGTCATCTCCGGCGCGGTCAGGCCCAGAAGCTGGGCGCGATCGACCAGAAGCTCCTCGGTCGGGACGTTGAAGCGGACCTGCAGATAGTTGCGGAAGCCGTCGGCCCGCGGCTCCAGCACCGCAAAGCCCTCGACGTCCGTCTGTTCCTGCGAGGCGTCGGTGCGGCCGGGGGTAAACGGAACCTCGACCGACTGCCCGGCCGCCTTCGCCGCCTGCTCGATCCCGACCGAACCGCCCAGCACGATCAGGTCGGCGATGGAGACGTTCGAGCCGCCCTTGATGCCCTCGTAGACCTTGAGCACCTTGGCGAGACCGGCCGGGTTGTTGACCTCCCAGTCCTTCTGGGGCGCCAGGCGCAGGCGGCCGCCGTTGGCGCCGCCGCGATGGTCCGAGCCGCGATAGGTCGCCGCCGAGGCCCAGGCGGTCGTGACCAGCTCGGCCACCGACAGGCCCGAATCCGCGATCTTGCCCTTCAGCGCCCTGATGTCGGCGGCGGAGAGGGCGGGGCCGGATGCGGCCGGGATCGGGTCCTGCCAGATCAGGTCCTCGGCCGGCACGTCCGGGCCGAGGTAGCGGACCTTCGGCCCCATGTCGCGGTGACACAGCTTGAACCAGGCCCGGGCGAACTGGTCGGCGAACCAGGCCGGGTCCGCCCGGAATTTCTCCATGATGACGCGGTAGGCCGGATCTATCTTGAAGGCCATGTCGGCCGTGGTCATCATCGTCGGGACCTTCTTGCCCGGCGTATGCGCGGCCGGGGCGAGGGTCTCTTCAGGGTTGCCGACCGGCTGCCACTGCTTGGCCCCGGCGGGCGAGCGGACCAGCTCGTAATCGTGGTCCAGCAGCATGTCGAAATAGGTCATGTCCCAGGTGATTGGCGTCGGGGTCCAGGCGCCCTCGATGCCCGAGGTGATGGTGTGGTCGCCGATGCCGCTCTCGTGGCCCGACTGCCAGCCCATGCCCTGCTGGGCGATGTCGGCGCCTTCCGGAGCCGCGCCGACCTTGGACGCATCGCCGGCGCCGTGCGCCTTGCCGAAGGTGTGGCCGCCGGCGGTCAGGGCCGCGGTCTCGACATCGTTCATGCCCATGCGGGCGAAGGTCTCGCGGATGTCGCGGGCCGACTGCAGGGCCTCCGGCACCCCGCCCGGACCCTCCGGGTTCACATAGATCAGACCCATCTGGATCGCCGCCAGCGGAGCCTCAAGCGCCATCTCCTTGTCCGGCTGGATACGGGTCTGGTTGCCTTCGTCGCCGACCCAGTTTTCCTCCGTGCCCCAGTAGACGTCCTTCTCGGGCTCCCAGACGTCGGCGCGGCCGCCGCCGAAGCCGAAGACCGGCCCGCCCATGCTCTCGATGGCGACGTTGCCCGCCAGGATCATCAGGTCGGCCCAGCTCAGTTTGGCGCCGTATTTCTGCTTGATCGGCCACAGCAGACGGCGCGCCTTGTCGAGATTGCCGTTGTCCGGCCAGCTGTTCAGCGGGGCGAAACGCTGCTGGCCCGCGCCGGCTCCGCCACGTCCGTCACCGGTGCGATAGGTCCCGGCCGAGTGCCAGGCCATGCGGATGAAGAAGGGGCCGTAGTGGCCGTAATCCGCCGGCCACCAGGGCTGGCTGTCGGTCATCAGGGCGGTGAGATCCCGCTTCACCGCCGCGAGGTCCAGCGTCTTGAAGGCCTCGGCGTAGTTGAAGCCGTCGCCCATCGGGTCGCCCGACTTTCCCTGCTGGTGCAGGATGTCCATCGTCAGCTGGTTGGGCCACCAGTCGCGGTTGGTGCGGCCCAGCAGGCTGCGCAGCGCGGCCGGTTCCTTCTTCGGGTTGTTGAGGGGCGTGGAGCCTCCGGCGTGTCCGTCCATGGTCGTCGTCTCCCTGATGTTGTGGAAGTCAGCCTATGCCCCCGCAGACGACAGGGAAAATCAATAAACTTTGTCGTTTGGATAAGCCAAGCTTACCTGTCGGTCTCCGCGAACCACCGCATCCGGCAGGCCATGACGGCGGTCTCACCCAGTCGTTCGACCAGTCGCCAGTTGACCACCGCCCCCACGGGCGCGCCGATCAGCGGGATCAGCTGGGCCATCTTCGCGAGATCGATGTGGTCCCGGTACTCGATCTGGAAGGTGCGCCAGTCGTAGTCGGTGAGCGTCTCCGGCTGATCGACATCGCCGATCCACCGCTCCAGATCCGCCAGGGCCTCGGGACGCCTCCGGGCGCTGGCGAAGGCCAGATGGAAGATGTGCAGGACGAACAGCCGCTCGCGCACCGAACCGCCGCCCCAGCCGTAGGCCGCGACGATTTCGCCGAGCATCCGCACCTTGATCGCCATCAGGGCCGGAAAATCGGCGGCCGCCAGGACGAGGCCGCCCGCCCCGGCGACGCCGCCCTCGACGCTGGCGGTGTTCCGATAGGCCCGAATGACGGCTCGCGCCTTTTCCTCCCGCGCCGCCAGGCCCCCCTGCTGAACCGGCTTCGCCTTCAGCAGGTCCGAGCCGAACAGGATGCCCCTGGTCATCGCCTCCACGCCCGTCGTGATGACGGCGTGGACCCGCTCCGGAATGATGTGGTTGATCCGGTCCTGGGTTCCGCGCGTGGCCTTGTCCCACAACCCGGGCCGCTTCAGCACCTTCTCCCGCCAGACCGCCATCCCGGCGCGGATCGCCCGTTCATCGGTGACGACGACAAGCCCTGTCGGCACCTCATCGGGGGCGACGAACTCGGGCAGGGTCTCGGGAGATCGGGTCATGGTCGTTAAGGCCTCACGCGGCGTCACGGTTGCAGGTCGCGCCTCACGGGTCTAGACCGCCGCGCGACGGCGGTATCGCACCGCACAAACCCTCGGAGACTGACAGTATGGCTCGCGCGAAGATCGCCCTTATCGGCGCCGGCATGATCGGCGGCACCCTGGCCCACGTTGCAGCGCGCGAAGCGCTGGGCGACGTGATCCTGTTCGACATCGCCGAGGGCACCCCGCAGGGCAAGGCGCTGGACATCGCCGAAGCCTCGGCGGTCTTCGGCCAGGACGTGGCCCTCAAGGGCGCCAACGACTACGCCGATATCGCCGGCGCCGACATCTGCATCGTCACCGCCGGCGTGCCGCGCAAGCCGGGCATGAGCCGCGACGACCTGATCGGCATCAACCTGAAGGTCATGAAGGCCGTGGGTGAAGGCATCAAGGCCCATGCTCCGAACGCCTTCGTCATCTGCATCACCAACCCGCTCGACGCGATGGTGTGGGCCCTGCAGAAGTTCTCGGGCCTGCCGAAGGAGAAGGTCGTCGGCATGGCCGGCGTGCTGGACTCGGCCCGCTTCGCCTACTTCCTCGCTGAAAAGACCGGCGTGTCGGTTCAGGACATCCACGCATGGACCCTGGGCGGTCACGGCGACGACATGGTCCCGATGGTCCGTCACTCGACCGTCGGCGGCCTGCCGCTGCCGGACGCCGTCGCCGCGGGCTTCCTGTCGCAAGCCGAACTGGACGCCATCGTCGAGCGCACCCGCAAGGGCGGCGGCGAGATCGTCGCCCTGCTGAAGACCGGCTCGGCCTTCTACGCCCCGGCGGAATCGGCCATCGCCATGGCCAAGTCCTACCTGCTGGACCAGAAGCGCGTCCTGCCTTGCGCCGTGTGGCTGTCGGGCGAGTACGGCCTGTCGGACCTGTACGTCGGCGTTCCGGCCCTGATCGGCGCCGCCGGCGTCGAGAAGATCGTCGAGTTCACCACCAACGACGAAGAGAAGGCGATGTTCGCCAAGTCGGTGGAGTCGGTTCAGGGTCTCATCCAGGCCTGCAAGGACATCGAGCCCTCGCTGGCCTGAGCCGGCTGACTGTTCAAAAGACGCAGGGGCCGCGGCGCAAGCCGCGGCCCCTTTTCCTTGGCCTGAAGGCGGGGCGCGCCGACGGCATGGCTTGAACCGGCGGACCGAGGGCCCGGACGGCCGTTCTACTCGCCGGTCGCCGGGGCGGCCGGAGCCGGCGCGACGCTGGCGAAAAGGGTCCGGGCGAAGCGATTCAGGAGCTGCAGCCAGACGTAGGTCGGCTCCTGCAGCTGTTCCGCGCCGTCCGAAAGCAGAAGCACGTCGTACTGGGCCAGGACGGTGGCGTTGCCGCCCGCCGTCGCCGGCGCGACCCAGACGGCCTTGAGGTAACGGTTCTCCCGGTTCCAGGTGGCTACCTGGGCTTCGGTGATCGCGCCGGTGAAGACAGCGTTGTACTGGACGTCGTCGCAGCGGGTCTGGCAGCCGAACAGGCTGAGGCTCCAGGGCAGGGGCTGATCCTGGACGCGCACGAGAAAGCCGCCGTCAACCGCGACCGGATCGGCGACATTCCCGCCCAGTCCGGTGAGCCAGGTCCTGACCTCGGCGCCCGTCACGCCTCGATCGACGGTCGTCGCCTGGGTCGCGACCGGCAACGGGGAAGCTCCGCCCCGATCCCCGGCCATCGCGGTCGGAACACAGAGCACCAGGCCGGAGGCGAGGGCGGCGCAGGCAGTCAGTCGGCGCATTGAAATCTCCTTCTGGCGCACGATCCAGCCGGACCCGCGCAGCGAAAATGTGGCGGACCCTAGCCCGTCCTCTGGTGCGCCAGCCAGTCCGCCGACGACATCTCGTTCAGGCGCGACACCGTCCGCTCGAATTCGAACGCCCCGACGCCCGAGGTGTAGAGCGCCTCAGGTCGCGCCGCGGCGAGGGCGACCAGCCGGGTCTTCGCCTCATAAAGCGCGTCGATCAGGGTCACGAACCGGCGGGCCTCGTGATGGTTCGCCGGACCCAGAACCGGAATCTCATCCAGGAAAACCGTGTGGAATCGCTCGGCGATCGCCAGGTAGTCCTGCGGCCCCAGCGGACGGGCGCACAGGTCCTCGAAGGTCGCCCGGGCCATGCCGCCCGCCGTGCGCTCGATCCCGACCTCGCGGCCCAGCACGGTCAGTCGGGTCGGGCTTTCGGGCTCTCCGCCGCGCAGTTCCAGCCACAGGGTTTCGAACGCCGGGCGCTGATCCGGCGTGAACCAGACCGGCGAGCCCATCAGCCGGTCCAGCCGCCAGTCGCGCGCGCCGTCGATTTCGACCACCGCGCATCGCTTCCGGATCTCGTCGATGAAGGGCAGGAAGAGCTGGCGGTTCAGCCCGTTCTTGTAAAGCTCGGTCGGCGCCCGGTTCGACGTCACCGCCAGCACCACCCGGCGCTCGAACAGGGCCTCGAACAGACGGCCGAGGATCATGGCGTCGGCGATGTCGGTGACCTGCAACTCGTCAAAGCACAGCAGCCGCGCCTCGGACGCGATCAGATCGGCGATCGGTTCGATGGGATCATCGCCCTTGTGGGTGCCGAAGATCGTCTGACGGGTCTTCCGGTCCCCCTTGCGCCACTGGTCGACCAGCTTGTGGATGCGGGCCATGAAGGCGTGGAAGTGGGCCCGCATCTTGCGCGGCTCGGGCGAGCTTGAGACGAACAGGTCCATCAGCATGGACTTGCCGCGCCCCGGCGGCCCCCAGATGTAGATGCCCTGCACCGCCGGCGGCTTTCCGAACAGGCTCTTCTTCGCCAGGGCCCGCTCAAGCCGCTCCAGCGCCGCGATCAGCGGCTCCTGCGCCGGGTCCGGCGTCAGGACGCCCTCCTCGATGCGGATGTCATAGGCGGAGCGGATGCGGGAAGTCATCGCCCCACGGTCTAGCCTCGCCCGCCCGGCGAGGAAAGCGTCCCCATAAGGCCAATGTATGGGAAACGGCGTCGTTCTCGGGCTGGATCGTCCGCCCGCCCTCGCAAAACCGATTGCTTCGCAGCCGCGAAGGACTACATCGCATCCTGCATTTTCGCGTTCTCGACCGGCTCCTCTCCGCCGCGGCCGGGACGCCATCAGGGAATACGCAAATGGGCTATCGCGTCGCTGTCGTAGGCGCCACCGGCAATGTCGGTCGGGAGATGATGAACATCCTCGAGGAGGTCGACTTCCCCGTCGACGAAATCCACGCCATCGCCTCGCGAAAATCCAAGGGCGTCGAGGTTGCTTTCGGCGACCGCACGCTGAAGTGCCAGGATCTTGAGCAGTTCGATTTCTCGACCGTCGACATCGTGCTGATGTCGGCCGGTGGAAGCGTGTCGAAGGAATGGTCCGAAAAGATCGGCAAGGCCGGTCCGATCGTGATCGACAACTCCTCGGCCTGGCGCATGGACCCCGACGTGCCGCTGATCGTGCCGGAGGTGAACCCGGACGACGTCAAGCTGGCGACGAAGAAGAACATCATCGCCAACCCCAACTGCTCGACCATCCAGCTGGTGACCGCCCTGCGGCCGCTGCACGACGCCGCCAAGATCAAGCGCGTCGTCGTCTCGACCTACCAGTCCGTCTCCGGCGCCGGTAAGGAAGGCATGGACGAGCTGTGGAACCAGACCAAGGCCATCTACGGCCTGGGCGACGCCACGCCGAAGAAATTCCCGAAGCAGATCGCCTTCAACGTCATCCCCTTCATCGGGTCGTTCAACGACGACGGCTACACCGATGAGGAGACCAAGATGTGGAAGGAGACGCACAAGATGCTGGATCCGGACATCAAGCTGACGGTCACCTGCGTGCGCGTCCCGGTCTTCGTCGGCCACTCGGAAGCCGTGACGGTCGAGTTCGACCGTCCGATCAGCCCGGACGAGGCCCGCGCCATCCTGCGCGACGCCCCGGGCGTGCAGGTGGTCGATAAGCAGGAAGCCGACGGCTACATCACCCCGGTCGACGCCGCCGGCGAGTTCGCCGTCTACGTCAGCCGCATCCGCAAGGACCACACGGTCGAGAACGGCCTGTCGTTCTGGGTGGTGTCGGACAACCTGCGCAAGGGCGCGGCCCTGAACGCCGTCCAGATCGCCCAGTTGCTGGACGAGACGGGCACGATCAAGTCGTCCTCCGGCTACCGCACCCTGACTGTCTGACCCCTTCCGTCTCGCCGCTCCCCCGGCGATGGAGCCCCTCGATGACAATGCCCACCGGCTCCGACGCGAGCCGCCCCGCCCTGCTGTCCGCCTTCGGCTGCTATGTGATCTGGGGGCTGATGCCCCTGCTGTTCATGGGCCAGCACGCCATCGGCTTCGACGCCTTTGAAATCCTCGCCCACCGCGCCCTGTGGGCGGTCCTGGTCGCGGGCCTTCTGGTCGTTCTGGCGAAACAGGGCGGACAGGTTCTGGCGGTCTTCCGCTCACCGAAGACCTTGCTGTGGCTGATGCTGTCCACGGTCCTGATCGCGGTGAACTGGGGCCTCTACGTCTGGGCCACAACCCATCACGCCACGCTGGAAGCCAGCCTCGGCTACTACATCAACCCGCTGCTCAACATGATCGTGGGCCTGTGGCTGTTCCGCGAGAAGATCGACAAATGGGGCTGGGTCGCCATCGGTCTGGCGGCGGTCGGGGTTCTGTTCCAGGCCCTGGCCCTGGGCCGTCCGCCATGGATCTCCATCGCCCTGGCCATTTCCTTCGCCAGCTACGGCGTGATCCGCAAGCGCGTGCCAATCGAGGCGCAGGCGGGCCTGTTCATCGAGTGCCTGCTCCTGGCCCCGCTGGGCCTGCTTTGGGTGCTGTGGCTCCAGCACTCCGGCGCGGGCGTCGCCTTCGACAGCCCGGTGAACACCCTGTGGGCCCTGGCCAACGGTCCGGCGACCGTCCTGCCCCTGGCCCTGTTCGCCTGGTCCGCGCGCCGCCTGCCCCTGTCGACCATCGGCTTCATCCAGTTCCTGGCGCCGACGATCCAGTTCGCCATCGGCGTCTGGTCGGGTGAGCCGTTGACCGGCCTGCGGATCGCCTCCTTCGCCTTCATCTGGACCGGCGCCGGCGTCTTCGCAGCGGCGGCCTTCTTCCGCCAGCGGGCGGCGCGGCTGGCGCTGAAGAACAGCGCCAATGAGGTCGTGAACGGCTAGAGGGCGCCGTACAGCGCCCCGATCAACCGCTGCGCCCGCGGGTCGCCGATCAGGTGGGGCGACTGCCGCGTCATGACGTAGGCGGCAGACAGGCCTCGCGCCGGATCGGCGAAGACGCATGAACCGCCCCAGCCGCAGTGGCCGACCGCGTCCGGGTTGGTCCCGAAGATGTTCAGCCCCGCATTGCGCGTGAAGCCGGCGGCCCAGCTCATCTCATAGGGCAGCACACGGTCCTGACCTTGGATGCGCTCGCGCGTCGCGGCGGCCAGCACCTCGGGCGACAGCACAACGCGGCCCTCGAAGGCGCCGCCGTCCGCGAGGATGCCCGCGATCCGCGCCAGGTCCAGCGCCGTGCCGTGCAGATTGGCCGAGGGAATCTCGATCATCCGCCACTCCGCCGATCCGCGCCCGCCGGGCGACGAGCCCTTGTCGAGGAAGGCCGCCTTCTTGATCGCGTCGATCTCGCCGAGATTGGTGGCCTTGGCCGGCTTGCGCATCTGGGCCACGCGGTCATGCTCGGCCTCCGGCAGGCCGATCCACAGGTCAAGACCGGGGAAGTCCTGACGCAGGGCCGCGCCCATGGTCCGACCGTCGACGAGACGAAACAGCTCGCCCGCCAGATAGCCGATGACGATGGGGCTGTAGCCCGAGGCCGTGCCCGGCGCCCACATCGGCGCCTGGGCGCACAGCCGGGCCAAGGTCGCCTCGCGGTCGAACCAGATGGCCGGGTCCTCGGGCGTGTCGAAGCCCGGCAGGCCCGCCTGATGGCTCATCATCTGGCCGACGGTGATCTCCGCCTTGCCCGCCTGACCGAAGGCCGGCCAGTAGCTGGCGACCGTCGCCTCATAGTCCAGCAGGCCCCGCTCAACACAGCTCGCGATCAGCAGGGCCATCACCGCCTTGCCGGTCGAGAAGACCGGGGTCAGGGTCCGCTCGTCGAACCGGACGGTCCCCGCCGCATCGGCTGATCCGCCCCACAGATCGATGACGGTCTCGCCGCCCACGCGAACGCTGAACCGCGCCCCCTGTTCGTTCAGCCCTTCGGGCGCATCGGTGAAATTGGCCGCGAAGGCATCCTTCACGGCGGCGAATTCAGGCGGGCAGACGCCATGGATGTCGGAAGCGGAGGTCATGCGCCGGGTCTAGACCCGGCGCTCGCCTCTGTCACCGCCGCCGATCCGCCGAGGCCTCCCGCGCCGCTTCGAACTCGGCGCCCGCGTTCCAGCGCGGCCACTCTCGGCTGTCGGCCAGGTCGCGGCCGACGGCGTAGAGCAGGTTCACGTCCACGGCGGCGGCGTCCATCACCCAGTCCGGCGTCCATTCGTCCGAGGGCTTGTGATAGCGGTTCTGGACGTAGTCGCGGCTGGCGTCGTTGTGGCCGGTGAAGCCCGCCGCGGCG
Organism: Brevundimonas sediminis; assembly: GCF_048799765.1. Lineage (NCBI taxonomy): Bacteria > Pseudomonadati > Pseudomonadota > Alphaproteobacteria > Caulobacterales > Caulobacteraceae > Brevundimonas > Brevundimonas sediminis. The sequence continues at coordinate 7,786 of NZ_JBLYQK010000002.1, read as the reverse complement.
AACAGGGCGGGCACGCCCATGCGGGCCAGCGGGAAGTGGTCGGACCGGTAGAAGCCGCCCGCCTGCGGGGCCGGATCGGGGATCAGACGGCGGCCCTGTTCGGTGGCGCGACGCTCGACCCAGCGGTCCGTCTCGCTCTTGCCCGCGCCGATGACGACGATCTCGGGCGAGACCTCCGTGCCCGGCAGGAAGCTGTCCATATTGATGTTGGCCACCGTGGTCTCCAGCGGCCAGACCGGATTGGCGGCATAGTATTCGGCGCCCAGCAGGCCCGCCTCCTCGGCGGTCCAGGCGGCGAAGACCACCGACCGCTCGGGCGCCGGGCCCTCCTTGAACATCCGCGCCAGCTCCAGAACCACGGCGACGCCGGTCGCGTTGTCCACGGCGCCGTTATAGATGTCGTCGCCGTTCTGCGGCGTGGCCCGGCCATAGGCGTCCCAGTGGGCCCCGTAGAGCACGGTCTCGTCCGGATACTCCGAACCCGGAATACGGGCCAGGATGTTGCGGCTTTCGATATTGGCGTGGGTCTGGCCGAAATCGATCGACATCGTCACCCCCGGCAACTCCACCGGGACGAAAGCCTCGCTGCGGGCCTCGTCCCGCAACCGGGCGTAGTCGAGGCCGGCGTCGCGTATCAGGGCCTCGGCGACATCGCCCTGGATCCAGCCCTGGGCCGAAACCCGCTCCCCCTCCCAGTTGGTGCGCACGATGTCGAAGTCCGGCGCCGTGGACGACCCCTCCAGAACGCTCCAGCCGTAGCCCGCGCCCGGGGTGTCATGAATGACCAGCACCCCGGCCGCGCCCCGGCGCGCCGCCTCCTGGAATTTGTAGGTCCAGCGGCCGTAGAAGGTCATGGCGTTGCCGTCGAAACGCCCGGCCACAGGATGCCCCTCGGGCGCGCCGAAATCCGGATCGTTGACGATGACGAGGATGATCTTGCCCCGCACGTCCACGGCCTTGAAGTCATCCCAGCCCTTCTCGGGCGCATCCACGCCATAGCCGGCGAAGACCACCGGGACGTCGGTCAGGGCAACGCGGTCCACCGGCCGGTCGCTGGCCACGAGAATCTGCGGGCCACGCTCCAGCGTCCGGACCTGCCCGTTCACCGTGGCGGTGATGGTCGCCGGACCGGACTGCTGGGTCCGGCTCAGATGGGCGACCTGCACCCACTGACCGTCCGGCCCGCCGGGCTCCAGCCCCAGGGCCTGGAACCGGCTGACCAGATAGTCGACCGTCTTCTGTTCGCCGGGCGTGGCGACGCCGCGACCCTCGAACTCATCCGAGGCCAGGACGCGGGTGTATTCGTTCAGCCGGGCCGGATCGGCCTGCTGGGCGTGAGCTGCGCCCGCGAGACAGAGCAGCGCCGTGGTCGAAACGAGGATCGATTTCAGGCGCATGGACTTACTCCGGACAGTCAGGGAAGGGGGTCACCCTGCCCCGCGAGACCCAGCCAGTCCAGCGCGCCCTCCGCCGCCACCACGCCCGAGGCGAAGCTGGCCTGCAGCAGATAGCCGCCTGTCGGCGCCTCCCAGTCCAGCATCTCGCCCGCGACGAAGACGCCGGGCAGGGCCTTGAGCATCAGATCATCCGTGACCTGATCAAGCCGTATCCCCCCCGCCGATGATATGGCCCGCTCCAGCCCCTGCACCCCGGTCAGGGCCAGGCGAACCGCCTTGATCCGCCGCGCCAGCTTGTCCGCCCCCTCCGGGATCGGGCCCGGAATTTCCCGGAGCAGTCCGACTGCGGCGGGAGACAGGCCGCCCGCCTTGCGCAGCCAGTTGGTCACGCTGTCCTTGCCGCGCGGCTTCGTCAGGCGGGCCGCCAGAGCCTCAATCGACAGGTCGGGTCTCAGATCGACGACCATTTCGGCCGCTCCATTCTGCTCGATCGCATCCCGCAGGGCGGCCGACAGGGCGTAGACCGCCCCGCCTTCCAGCCCGTAGCGGGTCAGCATCAGGTCGCCGCGCACGGATTGGCCGCCATGGCTCAGTCCGATGGTCTTCAACGGCTCGCCCGCGAAGCGCTCGATCAGCACCGGACTCCAGTCGACGTTGAAGCCGACATTCGACGGCCGGAACCCCGCTACCTCGACTCCCGCCGACCGCAGTTCATCCGCCCAACGGCCGTCCGATCCCAGCCGGGGCCAGCTGGCCCCGCCCATGGCCAGAACCACGACATCAGCCTGTTCGACCGTCTCGCCCCCGGGCCCCGCAAAGACCCAGCCGCCGTCCTGACGGCCGATCCAGCGGGAGCGCGTCCGGACCGCGACGCCGAGATCCGACAGCCGCGCCAGCCAGGCCCGCAGCAGGGGAGAGGCTTTCATCGTCTTCGGAAACACGCGCCCGGAACTGCCGGTGAAGGTCGGCTGCCCAAGACCCTCGACCCAGCCGATCAGCCGGATGGGCGAAAAGCGCTCCAGCCATCCGGCGACAACAGGCGCCGCCTCGCTGTAACGGGGTACAAAGCCGTCCATCGGCTCGGAGTGGGTCAGGTTCAGCCCGCCCCGCCCCGCCATCAGGAATTTGCGCGCCACCGACGGCATGGCCTCATGCACGACGACCCGAACGCCGTTGCGGGCCAGCCGCTCCGCGGCCATCAGGCCCGCGGGGCCGGCGCCGATCACATGGACGATCTTCATCCGCCGACCTCAAGCGCGGTTCGCACGCGGTGGCAACCTCAGACCGCGGCCGCCTCGCGTTCGCCGGGCACATCGGGGTCCGGCGCCGTCGCGGTCCTGCGGGTGTCCTGACGACGGGGCAGCCGCCAGACCTGCTTGTCCTCGAACCGGTCCCCCGTCCAGGCCACGGCCGTCACGGTGATCGTCCTTGCGTCCCATTCGATCCGGTTGAATCCGGGCGCCGCGCCCCGCTCCCGGTGGGACAGGGTTCCGCACCCGACGGCATAGGAGCAGTGGTCTCCCAGCTGGATCGGCAGGGCGAAAGGAACGTGGACATGTCCCGTCGCGATCAGATCGACGCCGGCCTCGGCGAAGATCAGGGCCGCCTCGTCGCCGCGCTTCACATCTCCGGTCATCGGCGTGCCGATCATCTCCACCAGCGGATGGTGACAGGCCAGCACCCGCAGGGCGCCCACCGGCGCCTGGCGAAGAGCCGCGGCGGCCTTGCGGGTCTGGTCCAGATCGATGACCCCCTTCGACCAGTTCGGACGCGCCTGCCAGCCGCGCGCGGTGACGACGCCCCGCACCATCAGATCGGGGCTCAGGAACTGGTGGTCGTGGGCCGGATGGCCGGTGGCGCGCTCAAACGCCTTCCACGGATGGAACAGCCGGGCCGGCAGGCTCCAGTAGGGAACATCGTGGTTGCCGACGATGACGAAGGTCGGCTCGGGCATGCGCCGGATCCATTCACCCGCCGCGCTGAACTCGTCCGGAAACCCCTGCTGGGTGATATCGCCGGTGATCAGGATCAGATCGGCCGGGTTGGCGTAGGCATAGTCGAGGGCGGCCGCGCAGGCGTGTCGATGCTCGCAACCGAAATGGATGTCGGAGAACTGGAGAATACGCCCCACTAGACCGTGTCCTCCGCCGCGGGCGGCCGGGGGGCAAGGGCCCGGAACGCCTTCGGCAGAAACTTGACCCGGGCTTCGTGATGCAGCTGGACCGGCTCTCCGTCGATCACGGCCGGGATGCGCGAACGGGCCCGGATCGCCACGCGTTGCGTCGCCCGCGTCGTCACCGCCGGGTCCTGACGCCAGTCATCCATGACCGCATGCGCGGCCAGGCGGAAGGCCTGCATGGCGTCGCTGGGATTCATCGCCGCCGCTTCGAGCCCGGTATTCTCGTCCATGGCCCGCGAAATCATCGGACTGATCAGGACCAGGGCCTCGGCCCGGCGCGACTTGCGTCCATCCAGCGAAAACCGCAGACGGCCGCTGAAGGCCCGCCTGAGCGCACGACGCGCATGCAACCAGGCCAGCTTCAGCTTGCCGGTCCGCATCGCCTCCCGCGCCGGCGCCCACAGGGCCGGCGAGCCGAAGATGGCCGCGCAGTAGAAGGACTGGCAGAGATCACCATCCCGGACCTCGCCGCCGGCCACCGGTTGCGGCACACCGTCTTCAAGCGCCCGACGCAGGGCCAGCTTCCAGTCGGCCGTTCCGTACAACGCCTTGGGCAGCATATTCATCGTCCCGCCGGGAAGCGGCGCGACGAGGGGACCATCCGGGCCGGCCCGGGAGGCGATCGTTCCCGCCGTGCCGTCGCCGGCCAGGACAAGGAGCACATCAGGTTTTGCCTCGAGGGCCGCATTGATCTGGCTGTCGAACAGGTCGCCCTCGAGCGCGACGACCGACGCCTCACAACCGTACCCGGCCAGTATCGCCTCGGCCTCGCCTGCGGCGCGGGGACCGACGCTGCCGGACAACGGGTTGACCAGCATGATGATGCGGGAAATCGCGACATGCGGGGTCAGGGAACGGGTCTCGGCGGCCACGTCCGAAACCGTGACCGCCTCATCATCAACCTTGACCATTGCTTCGCCCATGCCGCCCGAACGCCCCGCACTCGCGCGAGGTTCCGATCCGGAACGAGCGAGCGGTTACTTCTTCAGCTCTTCCGTCGCAGCCGCGGCGCCGGCCTGCGCCGCGTCGCCCGCCTTGCCGGCCGCAGCGCCCGCCGCATCGACCGCCTCGTCAGCGACGCGAGGCGCCTCGCCCTTGACCATGGCGACGCCGGCCGAGATCCAGCCGTCCATGATGGCGCCCCCCTCGGCGAGCGACCGTTCCTTGATGCCCAGGACAGCCGTCAGGACACCGAACACCGCCAGCAGGGTCACCAGGACGCCGACCAGCGGATTGGCCCCGCGACGACGCTTGGTCCGCGCCCACACCGGGCTGTGATCATCGTCCGCCATGCGGACCGGCTCAGAAAAACGCATACGAAACCCCCGTCTGCCGATGCCGGCGCCACCCTCCGCAGCGCCGGTGAGAAGCCTAGTACAGGCCTGACACTCATCATAGGCCAAGGAACCGCGCAGCTTATCCAGCGTTCTCACCCCAAGGGGGAAACCCAGGGATGAAGGACTTGATCATGAAGAAGGCGATCATCGCGATTGCAGCGGCCGGTCTGATGGCTTCGGCCTGCGCCAGCGACCCTTACAGCAACAGCAACGAAACCGTCCGTCAGGGCGCTATCGGCGCCGGCATCGGCGCCGTCGCCGGCGCCATCATCGGCAACAACGTGGGTGACGGCAACGCCGGCACCGGCGCGGCCATCGGCGCCGTCGTCGGTGGCGCCGCGGGCGCCATCCGCGGCTCCAGCCAGGACCGCGCGAACCAGCAGCGCTACCGCGACAGCCAGGGCCGCTACTACTACTGCTACGATGGCCGCCAGACTGAATGTTACTGGGAAAACGGCCAGCGCCGGTATTGATCGGCGGGGCTGAGGCCCGGACCTGGGGGGCGGTTCGTCGAAGGACGGGCCGCCCCCTTTTCATGGGGGAAGGATGCGGAAGGGGATGCAGATGAAGCGGATTGTGGTGATCCTGGCGGGCGCGGCCGCGCTGGCGGGCTGCGGGTGGACCCCGGGCCTGCGCGACCGGGCGGAGATCGTCGCCGAGCCGTCGCCCTGCGGCGTGAAGCGGTTCGACGTCTATTTCGCCGAAAACGAGGCGCGTCTCACCAGCGCCGCGCTGCAGGCGATCGGCCTGACGGCGACCCAGTTGCAGGGCTGCGACATCCGCCGGGTGCAGGTGGTCGGCCTGGCGTCGGCGACCGGAACCGTGGCGACCAACCTGAACCTGTCCGAGCGCCGCGCCCTGGCGGTGGCCGAGGCCCTTGAGGCCGCCGGCTGGCCGGCGCCCGCGTTCGAGCTGGGCGCCGTGGGCGACGCCGGCGCCACCACGGCCGCCGGGACCAATGAGCCCCTGCGCCGGCGCACCGAAGTGGTCGTGGAGGCGGTCGAGCGGCGCTGACGCCCGCGCCGGGGCGACCTGACGCGGACGGCGGACCGTGACGACGCCCCCCTCGGGCGGCTAAGGTCCGCGGGTTCCGAACGAGAGACCCTCGCGTGCGCCGCCTGTTCCGCTTTCTGATCCTCCTGACCCTCCTCCTCGCGCCGGCGGGCCTGGCCGCGGCGCAGACGGGCCCCCGGCACACCGACGAGATCGAGGCCGAACTGGTCCCGATGAGCCGCTGGGCGGTTCCCGGCGGCGTCGCCGTGGTCGCCGTTCGACAGAAGATCGCGCCGGGCTGGCACACCTACTGGCGCAATCCCGGCGACTCGGGCGGCCCCACCACCCTGACGTGGTCCCTGCCCGCCGGGACACGGGCCGGCGACATCGTCTGGCCCCTGCCGGAACGCCAGCGACTGCAGGGACTGGTCAACTACGGCTACGAGGGCGGTGTCTATCTGCCTGTGCCGATCGAGGTCCCCGCCGACGCCCGTCCCGGAACCACCCTGCCGCTGAGGGTCAGGGCGCTGTTCCTCGTCTGCAGCGACGAGATGTGCATCCCGCGCGAGATGACGCTGGGGCTGGACCTGCCCGTCCGCGACGGCGTGGCGCCCCATGACCGCGCCCACGGCGACGCCATCGCCCGCGTCCTCGAACAGGCGCCGCGCCCCGCCGGGATCGAGGCGCGCGTCTCGCTCGAGAACGGGGTCCTGACTCTCACCGCCACCGGCGGGCCGCTGGCCGGCGGCGACCCCGGTCCCGCCTATTTCTTCCCGTTCGAGAGCGGAACCCTCGACCACGCCAGCCCCCAGAGCGGCCGATGGGGGCCGCGCGGAGCCACCCTCATCCTGAACGCCGGCCGGCGGCTGTCCGCCGAAGGCCTGACCGGCCCCGTCGCCGGCGTCCTGGCCACCGCCCGGGGCGCGTTCGAGATCCGCGCCGTTCCCGGTCCGCCCCTGCCGGGCGCAAGCGGCTCGGGCGTGCTGGCGCCGCTGGATGACGCCGCCCCGGTCCCCGGCGGTTCACCCGCCCCGACCGGGGCGGGAGTCTTCGTCCAGGCCCTCCTGTTCGCCCTGCTGGGCGGACTGATCCTCAACCTGATGCCCTGCGTCTTCCCGATCCTGGCGATGAAGGCCGCGGCCCTGGCCGCATCCGCCCATGACGCGAGGCAGTCCCGACGCGACGGTCTGGCCTTCCTCGCCGGCGTCCTGACGACCTTCCTGCTCCTCGCCGTCGCCCTGCTGGGCCTGCGCGCGGCGGGCGAGGCCGTGGGCTGGGGCTTCCAGCTGCAATCCCCGCCGGTGACCGCCGGTCTGGCCCTGCTGATGCTGGCGGTGGCCCTGAATCTGTCCGGGGTCTTCCATGTCGGCGCCGGTCTGCAGGGCGCGGGCTCCGGGCCGCTGTCCCGCCTGCCCGGCGGCGTCGGCGCCTTCTTCACCGGGGCGCTGGCGGTCGTGGTCGCCGCGCCCTGCACGGCCCCCTTCATGGCCTTCGCCCTGGGCGCGGCCCTGCTGATGCCCTGGCCGATGGCGCTCGCGGTCTTCGTCATGCTCGGGCTCGGCCTGGCCCTGCCCTATGTGGCTGTCAGCCTGACGCCGCGCCTGCTGTCGAAACTGCCCCGGCCGGGCGCCTGGATGGACCGGCTCAAGGCCCTGCTGGCCTTTCCCATGTACGGCGCCGCCCTTTGGCTCGCCTGGGTTTTCGGCAACCAGACCGGGGCCGAAGGGCTGGGCCTTCTCTTCGTCGCCGGTCTTTGCGCGGCGACCGGCCTGTGGCTGGTCGGCGCCGGGCAGGGCGAGCGGACCCTGGGCCGCCGGGGCGTGATCCACACCACCGTCGGCGCCGCCGCGCTGCTCGCGGCCCTGGGCGCGGCGACCCTC